>DATLFZ010000113.1:0-10949 GCA_035540795.1 Beijerinckiaceae bacterium
GACCTGCCGGACGAATCCGACCAGGCCGATTCGGAGGAGGCGGCGGAATCCTGGCGCCCGCCCCCGTCCCGGGCCAACGAGCCGCGCGGGCCGGACTACCGCGCCTTCGCCCAGAAGTTCGACGAGGTGATCGAGGCCGACGAGCTCTGCGACCCGGACGAGCTCGCGCGGCTTCGCTCCTATCTCGACAAGCAGCTCGCCCATCTCCAGGGGGTGGTCGGCCGCCTCGCCAACCGGCTGCAGCGGCGCCTCCTCGCCCAGCAGAACCGAGCCTGGGAGTTCGACCTCGAAGAGGGCACCCTCGACCCTGCCCGCCTGCCGCGCATCGTCGTCGACCCGTTTCAGCCCCTCTCCTTCAAGCACGAGAAGGACACCAATTTCCGGGACACCGTCGTCACGCTGCTGATCGACAATTCGGGCTCGATGCGCGGGCGGCCGATCACGGTCGCGGCGACCTGCGCCGATATCCTCGCCCGCACCCTCGAGCGCTGCGGCGTCAAGGTCGAGATCCTGGGCTTCACCACCCGCGCCTGGAAGGGCGGCCAGTCCCGCGAGCTGTGGCTCCAATCGGGCAAGCCGCCCAATCCCGGCCGCCTCAACGACCTGCGCCACATCGTCTACAAGCCGGCCGACGCCCCCTGGCGCCGGGCGCGGAAAAACCTCGGCCTGATGATGCGCGAGGGACTGCTGAAGGAAAACATCGACGGGGAGGCCCTCGACTGGGCCCACAAGCGCCTGCTCGGGCGGCCCGAGCAGCGGCGGATCCTGATGGTGATTTCGGACGGGGCGCCGGTCGACGACTCGACGCTGTCGGTGAACCCGGGCAACTATCTCGAGCGGCACCTGCGCTGGGTCATCGAGGAGATCGAGACCCGCAGCCCCGTGGAACTCATCGCCATCGGCATCGGCCACGACGTGACCCGCTACTACCGGCGGGCCGTCACCATCGTCGACGCCGAGGAGCTCGGCGGCGCCATGACCGAGAAGCTCGCCGAACTGTTCGAGGAGAGTGCGGCGCCGCCGCCGGTCCGTCAGCCCCGCCGCGCCGGCGCCCGGGCTTGAGGCCGGACCGCCGGGCCCTCCTGCGGGGCGGGCTCGGCGCCGCGGCCGCCCTCGCGGCGGTCCCGGCCCTCGCGCAACGCGGTGCCCTCCGGGCGCCGGCGGCGCTCGAGGTCCGGGCGATTCCCCTCGACGGCTTCCTCGCCGCGGAGCCGGGGCGGACCCGCTTCGGCGCCCTCTCCTTCCGCGCGGGCTTCGAACTCCGCGCCGATCATCCCGCCTTCGGCGGCTTCTCGGGCCTGTGGCGCTCGCCGGACGGCACCCGCCTCGTCGCCGTCACCGACAACGCCGCCTGGCTGACCGCCGCGACGACCATGCGGGACGGCACCCTCGCCGGCCTCGCCGACGTGCGCATGGCGCCGATCCTGGGGCCGGACGGGCGGCCGCTCCAGCGCACCCGCTCCTACGACACGGAAGGCCTCGCGATCGCCGACGGCACGGCCTGGGTCGTCGTGGAGCGCAGCCACGAAGTGTTCCGGTTCGACTGGGGCCGCCACGGGGTACTCGCCCGGGGGCAGCCGGTCCCGGTGCCCGCCGAGGTGAAGCGCCTTCCGCGCAACGCCGGGCTCGAGGCGGTCGGGATCGTGCCGGACGGAGCCCCGCTGGCCGGCGCCCTCGTCGCCATCGCCGAACGGGCCCGCCCCGGTGACGCGCCGACCCGCGGCTTCATCCTCACCGGACCGCGACGGGGCGCCTTCGACGTCGTCCGCTCCGACGGGTTCGACGTCACCGACCTCGCCTTCCTGCCGGACGGCGACCTCCTGCTCCTCGAACGCCGCTACGACATGATCCGCGGCGCGGCCGTGCGCCTGCGGCGCATCGCCGTCGGGGCGGTCGTGCCGGGTGCGGTCGTCGACGGCTCGATTCTGTTCGAGGCGGACACGCGCCACCGCATCGACAACATGGAGGGGCTCGCGGTGCACCAGGATCGCGGCACGACCGTCCTCACGATGATCTCGGACGACAATTTCTCGCCGCTGCAGCGCACCCTGCTGCTCGAATTCGCGCTCGGCTGAAGCCGGTGCGTCAGGCGGGTCGGCCGGAGGCGCTCAGGCGGCCGACGAGGGCGCCGTAGGGGCCGAGGGCGATCGCCGCGAGGGCCACCTTCACCAGGTAGTCCGCCGCCGCGAGCGTCGGCCAGGGCAGCGCCAGGCAGGCATCGCGGATGCCGATCGCGGCGAGCATCTCCGAGATCGTTGTCCCGAAGACCGGACCGCAATGGAAGGCGAGCGCGAAGAACAGGGCGGTGTCGACGGCGCTCGCGATCACCGACGAGACGAACGGGGCCACCCACCAGACCTGCCCGCGCAGACGGTGGAAGATCGCCACGTCGAGGAGCTGGGCGGCGAGGAAGGCCGTCCCGGAGGCGATGGCGATGCGCGGGCTCGCGAAATAGGCGGACAGCGCCAGAGCCGCGAGAAAGCCCACATAGACCACCCGCCGCGCGCCGGCCGGGCCGAAGCGCCGGTTGGCGAGATCGGTGACCAGAAAGGCGAACGGATAGGTGAAGGCGCCGTAGGTGAGATAGTCCTCGAGGCCGGCGGCGCGGACCGGGAACTGCACCAGGATGTTCGAGGCGAGCACGATCGCCGCCATGGCGGCGACGAGGGCGAGGCGCAGGCGGTCGTCGGAAAGCGGGGCCATCGGCACGAAAAGCCGCGGACTTGCGGCCCGCGGTTCTAAACGTCGGTCGGGAATGCGGCGCGGGCGGCGCCGCGGCCTACTCGGCGGCGGCCTGCTTCTTGGCGAGTTCGCGCTTGAGGGCGCGGGCGTTCGGCGACAGCTCGCCTTCCGGGGCCTTCGCCAGGAAGCCGTCGAGCCCGCCCCGGTGCTCCACCGTGCGCAGGGCGTGCGCGGAGACGCGCAGGCGCACCGAGCGGCCGAGCGCGTCCGACTGGAGGGTGACGTTGCACAGGTTCGGCAGGAACTTGCGCTTGGTCTTGCGGTTCGAGTGGCTCACGAGGTGCCCGGAGAGCACGGCCTTGCCGGTCAGTTCGCAGCGGCGCGACATGTGTTCGATCCCACGAATGCTGGTGCGGCCACTGCAGGTCTCATGCACCTGCCCGTCGGCAGGTCCACGGCGGCCGGACACGCGAAGTCCTTGGAAGAGGCGAGCCTATAGGCGCAACGAGGCCCCGCCGTCAAGGATTCGGGCTTCACCGAGGGCCGGACCCGCGGCGTGCCGCTACTCGATCACCTCGTCGGCCTGGGCCAGCACGGCGGTCGGGAGCTCGAGACCCATGGCCTTCGCCGTCTTGAGGTTGACGATCGTCTCGAACCGGGCCGGCTGCTGCACGGGAAGGTCGCCCGGCTTCGCCCCCTTGAGGATCCGGTCCACATAGGTCGCCGCCTGGCGCACGAGGTCGGGGAACGAGGAGCCGTAGGAGATGAGGCCCCCCGCCCGAGCGAAGTAGTCCCAGGGATAGATCGCCGGCAGGCGGTGCTGCACGGCGAGCGCGACGATCCTGTCGCGGTGCAGCGCCGTGAACGCCTCCGGCATGATCAGGAGCCCGGAGGCGGGCTCGCGGGCGAATTCGACGATCGCCTTCTCGAGGGCGGCGGCGTCCCGAACCGGGGCGGTGAGGATCTCGGCGCCCAGGGATCGCCCTCGCTCCTCGATCGGCGGCAGCCACTCGTGGGCGGGGATGGCGTCCGGATTGAAGACCACGAGGACGCGGGCGACGCTCGGGGCCACCTGCTTCAGCAGTTGCACCCATTTCGGCCCGATCGAGTACTCGAGGTGGACGAACCCGGTGATGTTGCCGCCCGGCCGGCTGAGGGAGGCGACGAAGCCCTGGCCGTCGGGATTGGAGACGGCCACGAAGACGATCGGCATGTCGGGCATCGCCGTCCGCGCCACCCGCGTGATCGCCGACGAGACGCAGACGATCACATCCGGAGGATTCCCGGCGAGGCCCGCCGCCGCGGGCGGGATGCGGGCGGCGTCGGGTCCCGTCCATACGCCCTCGATGAGGATGTCGTTGCCTTCGCTCCACCCGAGGTCCCTGAGCCCGGCACGCAGGGCGGCGAAGGTGGCCTGCCCGTTCGGCGTATGCTCCTCGTGGATCGTGAACAGCACCACGCGGCGCGGGCGCTGGGCCGCCGCCGGCAGCGGGCCGAGGAGGGCGGAACCCGCCAGGACCGTGAAGAACGCCCGCCGCCGCATCGCCGACCCCGTGATGTCACCTCACTATGCCGGCATGCTCCGCGGGCGACCAGCCCCTGCGGACCGCTCGCACGGTCGTCGAGAAACCGCTCCGCCCGCGCCTCGCCTTTTCCCGTCGGCCGGGCCACGATTCGCCTTGATTCGGGTGGAAGACACCGGAACCAGAGAGCCTGCAGAGTTCCTCATGCGACGCCTCGCCATCCTCCTGCCCGCCCTCGCGGCGGCGGTCCTCGTCGGGGCGCCCGCCCGGGCCGAGATCCTGAAGGCCGAGTACGCCATCGCCCTCGCCGGCCTGCCGCTCGGGGTCGCGCACGCCACGGCGGCGATCGACGGAAGGCGCTACCGCCTCGACGTCCAGGCACGCCTGACGGGGATCGCGAGCCTCGTCTCGAGCGGCCGCGGCAGCGGCACGGCGACCGGCTCCCTCGCCACCACCCGTCCCACGCCCTTCAGCTACGCCCTCGTCAGCGGCAGCGCCCGGGAGCAGCGCAGCGTGAGAATCGCCCTCGCCAACGGCGAGGTGCGCCAGGCCGAGATCGTGCCGCCCCTCGAGCCGCGGGTCGACCGGGTGCCGATCGCGCCGGCCCACCGGCGCGGGGTGGTCGACCCGCTGAGCGCGCTCCTCATGCCGATGATGGGCGAGCGGCCCCTCGACCCCGCCAACTGCAACCGGACCTTGCCCGTCTTCGACGGTGCCGCCCGCTTCGACGTGGCCCTGTCCTACGGCGGCACGCATCGCATGGCGACGCGCGGCTATTCGGGCGACGTCCTCGTCTGCAACGCCCGCTACGTGCCGATCTCGGGCCACCGGGAGCGCCCGGCGACCCAGTTCATGCGCGACAACCGCGATATCGCGCTCTGGCTCGCACCGATCGAGGGCACGCGCATCCTCGTTCCGGTCCGCATCTCCCTGCGGACGATGGTCGGCGTGGCGGTGGTCGAGCTGACCCGCTGGAGCGTCGACGGCCAGCGCCTCGTCCGTCCGACCGCGGACCGGCGCTGATCGGCATCGCGGCACGCGGCTTGCGACCCGGGCGGCGTGTCGCCCGGATCGCCCGCCATGAGACGTTTCTGTGCCCTGCTGGGGCTCCTCCTCGCCGCCCCCGCCTTCGCCAACACGGTCGAATGCGGCGGCAACGCCTTCAGCTACGTGGAGGTGGTCGAGCACGCCCGGCCCCAGCGCGGGCCGCTCATCGTGATGCCGGACACGCTCTGCGCCGACCTGATCGAGAGGCGCCGCAACGGGGTCGAGCACCTGTCGGTGCATGTCGGCTGGCCGCCGCAGCCGCTTGCGCCCGCCGGGGCGGAACCGCGGTCGCCCTCGAACCGCTGAACCGTCAGTCGGTGCCGACGAGCCGCAGTTGCGGCCGCACCCGGGCCGACCGGAATACGAGCTCGCATCGGTCGCCGTCCCTGCCGCCTTCCGTCACCCGGTAGCCCAGCTGCGCGGCCAAGGCGCGCGCGACCGGAACCGTGGCGGAGGCGACGGTGCGGCGGAACTCCCGCAGATCCGCCTCGATCAGAGCCGCCACCATCCCGATCTCGACCCCTTCGTCGAACTCGGAGCCGCGCTCCGGAAACCGGATCCGCAAGCCCTCCCCGATCTCGATCTTCCGCATCCCCGCCTCGCCCGACTTGGCCCTTTTCTCACGTCCGTAATCCCGCCGCCCGATTCGGGCCAGAGCGAGCCGGAATCCGGAACCGGGTCGCCGACCCGGCGTTGGCCCGGCTCACCCGGAGGCGAGCGATGTCGGACCGCGAAGAACGCACGATTCCCATCGTCGAAGAGGAAGCGCGCCTCGACAAGCGGAGCGTCGTCACGGGGAAGGTGCGCGTGCGCACCAGCACGGAGACCGTCGAGCAGATGGTCGGCGGCGATCTCACCGAGGAGTTCGTGGAGGTCGAGCGCATCCCCGTCGACCGGGAGGTCGCGGAAGCCCCTCGGGTGCGCACCGAGGGAGACGTGACGATCGTGCCCCTCGTCGAGGAGGTTCTCGTCGTCGAGAAGCGCCTGGTCCTCAAGGAGGAGATTCACCTGCGGCGCACGACCCGGCAGGCACCGGTCGAGGTCCCTGTCGAGGTGAGAAGATCGAAAGCTGAAGTGGAGCGCGAATAAAAGCGCTTCTTTGCAGAACAGCAACAGGTTAACTCAGGTCTATCTGCACTTGGTCATTGTTTAGCTTGGAACCCGGGACTGACCTAACGAATTGACGGGCAATGGTCGGGCCATAGGCCCGGCCGCTGCGGCGGCGAGGGGGCCGGCCGCGACGTGACTACGCACATTTCAATCACGCATGCGGCCCGCGGGCCGAGACAGGAGGATTCCATGGCCAAGGACAAGGTTGTCGTTTCGCTTTTCGAGAATCACGACAGGGCGGCGGACGCGGTCGGCCGTCTGGAGAAGGACGGTTTCAGCTCCACGAACATCAGCTTCCTCGGTGAGGCCGGGAAGAGCCGGACCTGGAGCGGTTCGACGACGATGCAGTCGCGCGAGCCGGCCGCGGTCGAGCGGTGGCTCAAGGACGAGGGCGTGAACGCCTCCGACGCCCACGCCTATGCGGAGGGCGTGCGCCGGGGCGGGGCGCTGGTGATGCTGCGCTGCGACGGCGCCGAGGCCGAGCGCGCCCGCAAGATCCTCGAAGGCGCCGACCCGGCCGATCTCGACGAGCGGATGTCGAGCTGGAAGTCCGAGGGCTGGGCGGGCTACCAGGGCGAGACCGGCTCCGGCGAGCGCACGATCCCGATCGCCGAGGAAGAGCTCTCGGTCGGCAAGCGCGACGTGGGCCGCGGCAAGGTCCGCATCCACAGCTACGTCGAGAAGGAGCCCGTCCGGAAGGACGTGGAGCTCCATCAGGAGCGCGTGGAGGTCGAGCGCAGGGCCGTCGACCGTCCGGCCGGCGCCTCCGACAAGGAGCTCTTCCGGGAGCGCGACGTCGAGGTGACCGAGAAGCGCGAGGTGCCGGTGGTCGACAAGCAGGCCCGCGTGAAGGAGGAGCTCGTCGTCCGCAAGGACGTCGACAAGCGCACCGAGACCGTCTCGGACGACGTCCGCCGCACCAAGGTCGAGGTCGAGGACGAGCGCGGCCGGCACGGCGCCGGGACCGGCACCAAGGGTCGCGTCTGACCCGGACGACCGACGGAGCCCCGGCGAAAGCCGGGGCTTCCCCGCGTCAGCCCCCCGCGCTGACCGCGCCGGCCGCACCGCCGGCGATCCGCCCGAACACCGCGCCGGACATGAGCCCGGTGCCGCCCGGGTAGTTGAAGTAGAAGATGCCGCCGACGAGTTCGCCCGCGGCGTAGAGGCCCGGGATCGGGCGCCCGTCCGTGTCCACCACCTGCGCCTCCTCCGTCACCCGCAGGCCGCCGAAGGTGAAGGTGATGCCGCAGGTGATCGCGTAGGCCTCGAAGGGCGGCGTGTCGAGGGTGTTGGCCCAGTTCGACTTGCGCGGCGAAATGCCTTCGGCCGCGCGGCCGTCCTTGACGTTCGGGTTGAACGGCACCTCGGTCCGCACCGCGGCGTTGTAGGCGCGCATTGTGCGCAGGAACCCGTCCGCATCCACGTCCTCGAGCTTGCCGGCGAGCTCCTCGAGGGTGTTCGCCGTGACCTTCGTCACCTGGCGGATGCGGTACTCGTCCCGCAGGAGGTGGGCGACCTTGGCGTCGAAGACCTGCCAGGCGAACTGGCCCGGCTGCTCCAGCACCGCGCGGCCGTACTTGGCGTAGGTGTAGTTGCGGAAGTCGGCGCCCTCGTCGACGAAGCGCTCGCCGCGGGCATTGACCATGATCCCGAACGGATAGGAGTGCTTCTGGAACTGGTCGCCGACGGCGAGGTCGCCGAACTCGGGGGCGTTGCGTTCCCAGCCGACCGCGTGGCAGCCAGACCAGTTGCCGAAGGGCGAGGCGCCGATGTCGAGCGCCATGCGGATGCCGTCGCCGGTGTTGAACCGGGTGCCGCGCACCTTGGCGAGCTCCCAGCCCGGGCCGAGATACCGGGTGCGCCACTCGGCGTTCGATTCGAAGCCGCCGCAGGCGAGCACCACAGCGCGGGCCCGGCAATCGTGCAGCACGCCAGCGTGCTTCACCCGCACCCCCTGGACCGTGAGCCCGTCGTAGACGAGCTCGAAGGCGCGCGCCTCGTAGACGATGTCGATGCCGTTGGCCCGGGCGGCCTTGGTCAGCCCGTCCACGAGGCCGGGCCCGCCGCCCCAGGATTCGACCGTGAGCCCGCCCCAGAACTTGAACCGGCCCTCCACCTTGAAGGCCTGGCGCCCGTAGATCGGCACGAACCTGATGCCCTTGCCGCGCATCCAGACCATCGTGTCGAGGCTGTTCTCGACCAGGAGCTCGGTCATGGTCGGGTCGCAGCGGTACTGGGTGACCCGGCCCATGTCGTCGTAGAACTGGTCGCGGGAATAGCTGCCGAAATCGGTCGATTCGATCTCCTCCCGCGACAGGTCGGGGATGACGCGCCGCAAGTCCTCGAGCCCCGCATAGGCGAAGCGGATGGCGCCGGCGGTGAAGCGGCTGTTGCCGCCCGATTCGTCCTCCGGCGCGCGCTCGAGCACCAGGACGGAGGCGCCCTTCTCGCGCGCGGCCAGCGCCGCGCAGAACGCGGCGTTGCCGCCGCCGACCACGATCACGTCGTAGGCGCCCTCGGCCGCCCGCCGCAGCATGCCTGCACCCGTCTCGCTCGTCATGATCGCCCTCGCTGTCCCGCCGTGCTTAGGCCGGCGCGCCCGGCGCCGGAAGCCTCGAAGTCAACGGGAATACCAGCTGCCCGTTCGGCTCATGGCCGGCATTCGACCGCGACCACGAAGGGCGCCGCCGCCGCGGCGAGGGCGCCGGCACTGCGCGTCCCCTCCCCGGGCGCAGCGGCCGGCTCGATGCCGTTGGCGCGCAGGAAGGCCGCGAGCGCCTCCGCCGCGCGCCCATCCCCTCGTCGCGGCGGCACCACGCCCGCGACCTGAGGCAGGGACGCCGGCATGCGCGCGACGATCCCGACGAGGGCGCCGCTGCGGTCGAAGACCGGGGCGCCGGAGGCGCCCGGCTGCAGAGGCGCGGTGAGGCGGGCGGGCGGACCGACCTCTCCGGGGACCGCCGCCGGGCCGCCGTCCTGCGCCGCGAGCGCGACCACGGCGGCGCCCTCCGCGGCGGCCCGGAGCGGAAAGGCGGGCGCGCCCGGACGGTTTCCCGCCTCGAAGAGCGCCAGTCCCGTTTCCCGATCCGTCGCGACCAGGCGGGCGGCGGCGGGCCCGACCCGGACCTCCCGGCACGCCTCGGCGAAGACGATCGTCAGCACCCGCCCGGGAGCGACCACGAAACCCGTCGCCGCAGCCATGGGCCGCGCGGCCGGCGCGGCCGGCGGAGGCGGAGCGGGCGGCACGACCGGTGCCGGGGCCTTCGCCGTCGCTTCCGGGAACGGGACGAAGCTGTTGGCGATCGCCACCACGACCCGGTCGAAATCCGCCACCGCCTTGTCGTAGCCGACGGTGAAGCCGCGGATGCCGGCGCTGCCGAGGGCGTAGCGCACGTAGAACTTGCCGGTCGGGGTCTCGCCGGAGACGACGAGGGAATCGGGCCGCAGCAGGCGGTAGGTGACCTGGCGGCCGGGGGCCTGGCTCGCGGTCAGGCGCTCGAACAGGGCGTTGAGCTCCGCCCCGCCCCCCGGCATGGCCCGGGTGTCGAGGGTGATCTTCTCGTCGGCGCTCTGCCAGCGCGTGCCGCCGAACGCGTTGGCCTCCCGCTTCGGCAGGGTCTTTTCCGGTACCCCGATCGCGACGCCCGCCTTGGCGTCGCTCACGACGGCGAAGCCGAGGGCGTCGCGCCGGCGCTTGGCCGCGGCGGCGAGCGCGGTGCGCGCGTCCGACCCCAAGATGCCGTCGGCCGGGAGCTTGCGGGCGCGCTGGTGGGCCAGAATCCCGTCGTAGGTGCGCCGCCCGAAGGTGCCGTCGACGAGGCCCGCATAGTCGCCGGTCCAGACGAGGCCGTCCTGGATCGCCTTGCGGTCCGCCTCCGGCAGCCCCTCGAAGGCGGCCTTGGCCGCCTCGAACGCAGCGTCGAGCGGGCGCACGGCCGCCGGCGGCGCCGGCGCCGGCTGCGCGAGCGCCGCGCCGCACACGAGACAGGCGGCGAGCACCGCAAACGACAAAGCCCGGATCACGTCCTTCCCCTCCGCTCCCGCATCGAGAATACCCGCCCCGGCACGGCCGCGCGAGAGCGCCGCGTGGCCGCCTCGCCCGAAATCGGCTACTCTGCAACCAACAGGGAACGGGGATTCGACCATGCTGGCAGGCTTCGTGCGGGCGCTCGTCCTGGCGGGTGCGGTGCTGATCGGCACGTCCGCGGCGCAGGCGCAGAAGAGCTTCGTGCGCGACGACCTCGCGAGCGAGGCGGTCCGGCTCGAGGAGCGGGTGCGCACCGAGACCGCGGCGGCCCGCGACGTCCGCCCCGCCGCGGAGCTGCGGCGGGAGTTCGACCTCGCCATGAACCGCGGCGACCCGCGCCGGGCGCTCGCCCTGGCGACGGCGGCGGCGACCGCAGAGCCGCGGGTCGCGGCGAACTGGATGGCGTACGCCCGCGCCGCCAACGCCGTCAATCCGCGCGACTGGAGCGAGCGCTACCAGCTCCAGGAGCGGGCCACGACCGCCGCCTACCTCGCCTACCAGCGCGCCACCGCCCGCGCCGACGAGGCGACCTCCCTCGCGCTCCTCGGCGAGACCTACGC
>DATLFZ010000114.1:0-3676 GCA_035540795.1 Beijerinckiaceae bacterium
GCCTCGCAGGACCTGCGCCGCCTCGGGCTGCGCGCCGGCGACCCGTTGCGGGTCGAGCTGCGGATTGGTCAGCAGGTTCGCCGCCGCCTCGCGATAGGCGAAGGGCAGGAAGACCAGCTGGTCCGGCAGGCCGGGATCGGCCCGCGCCGTCAACTCCACCGCGCCGCGCCGCGTGGTGAGGCGGAGCTTCCCGCCCGGCGCCACGCCGAGCCGCCGCAGCGTGGCCGGCGCCAGCGAGGCGGTGGGTGCGGGCTGCAGCGCATCCAGCACGCCGGCGCGGCGGGTCATGGCGCCGGTGTGCCAGTGCTCCAGCTCGCGGCCGGTGGTCAGCACATAGGGGAAATCGTCATCCGGCATCTCGTCGGGATCGCGCAGCCCGGCGGGCACCAGCCGCGCGCGCCCGCTCGCGGTCGGGAAGCGGTCGCCGAAGACGATCTCGGCGCCCGGCGCATCCGGCGCGGGGCAGGGGTAGGTCACGCTGTCCTCGCGCTCCAGCCGCTCCCAGGTGATGTTGGCGAGCGACGGCATCGCCGCCGCCATCTCGGCGAAGATCTCCCGGGGATGCACATAGCTCCACGACAGCCCGAGCCGGCGGCCGAGTTCGGCCACGATGGCCCAGTCCTCCCGCGCCTCGGCGGGCAGCGGCAGCGCCTTGCGGCCCATCTGGACCTGGCGGTTGGTGTTGGTGACGGTGCCGTCCTTCTCGGGCCAGGCGGAGGCCGGCAACACCACGTCGGCGTATTTCGCCGTCTCGGTGAGGAAGATGTCCTGCACCACGAGGTGCTCGAGTTTGGCGAGCGCCTCGCGGGCGTGCTGGACGTCCGGGTCGGACATCGCCGGGTTCTCGCCCATGATGTACATGCCGCGGATCCGGCCGTCGTGGATCGCGTCCATGATCTCGACGACGGTGAGCCCGCGCTTCGGATCGAGGCTCGCGCCCCAGCGCTCCTCGTAGGCGGCGCGCACTTCCGGGTCCTCGACCGACTTGTAGTCGGGGAAGAACATCGGGATAAGGCCGGCGTCGGAGGCGCCCTGGACGTTGTTCTGTCCCCGCAGGGGATGGAGGCCGGTGCCGGGCCGGCCGATCTGGCCGGTCACGAGGGAGAGCGCGATGAGGCAGCGGGTGTTGTCGGTGCCGTGGACGTGCTGCGACACGCCCATGCCCCAGAAGATGATCGCCGCCTCCGCCCGGGCGTAGAGCCGGGCCACCTCGCGCAGGGTCTTGGCCGGAATGCCGCAGACCTCTGCCATCTTCTCCGGCGGATAGGCCTTCACGTTCTCGGCGAGCTTCTCGAAATCCTCCGTGTTCGCCTGGACGTACTGGCGGTCGTACAGCCCCTCCTCGACGATCGTGTGCAGCAGCGCGTTGAGCATCGCCACGTCGCGGCCGGGCTTGAACTGGAGCATGTGCGTGGCGTGGCGCATCAGCGCCGTGCCCCGGGGGTCCATGACGATCAGCTTCGCGCCGCGCTCGGCCGCGTTCTTGAAGAAGGTGGCGGCGACCGGGTGGTTCTCGGTCGGGTTCGCCCCGATGACCACGATCACGTCCGCGTCCTCGGCCGCCATGAACGGCGCCGACACCGCCCCCGAGCCGATGCCTTCCAGCAGGCCGGCGACCGAGGAGGCGTGGCAGAGGCGGGTGCAGTGGTCGACGTTGTTGGTGCCGAAGCCCGCCCGCACCAGCTTCTGGAACAGGTAGGCCTCCTCGTTCGAGCCCTTGGCCGAGCCGAAGCCGGCGAGCGCCCCGCCCCCGTTCCGGTCGCGGATGCCCTTGAGGGCGCCGGCGGCCCGGTCGAGCGCCTCGTCCCAGGTCGCCTCGCGGAAGTGCGTCCAGGGGTTCGCCGGGTCGATGTCGACGTCGTGCTTCGACACCCCGTCCTTGCGGATCATCGGCTTCGTCAGCCGGTCCGGGTGGTGGACGTAGTCGAAGCCGAAGCGGCCCTTGACGCAGAGCCGGTTCTGGTTCGCCGGGCCGTCGCGGCCCTGGACGGCGACGATGACGTCGTCCTTGATCTGGTAGGTGAGCTGGCAGCCGACGCCGCAATACGGGCAGACGCTGTCGACCTCCCGCTCGGGATGGTTCGCGTAGACGCCCTTCTCGTCCACCAGCGTCTTCTCCATCAGCGCGCCGGTCGGGCAGGCCTGGACGCACTCGCCGCAGGCGACGCAGGTCGAGGCCCCCATCGGGTCGTCGAAGTCGAAGACGATCTTTTCCAGGTGCCCGCGGGCCGCCATGCCGATGACGTCGTTGACCTGGACCTCCCGGCAGGCGCGCACGCACAGGCCGCAATGGATGCAGGCGTCGAGCTGCACGGCCATGGCCGGATGGCTGAAATCGTCGGCCTTGTTCGGGCGGTCGAGCGCCGGGAAGCGGCTTTCCGTGACCGCGACCCGGTCGGCCCAGGCCCAGAACTTGGAGTTCGGGTCGTGCGCCGCCGCCCGCTCCGGCTGGTCGGCGACGAGGAGCTCGAACACGAGCTTTCGCGAGGTCTGCGCCCGCTCCGAGGCGCTCGACACCTTCATGCCCGGGGTCGGCTTCCTCACGCACGAGGCGGCGAGGACGCGCTCGCCCTCGATCTCGACCATGCAGGCGCGGCAATTGCCGTCGGGCCGGTAGCCGGGCGCGGGCGAATGGCACAGGTGCGGGATGTCGGTGCCGTGCCGGCTCGCCGCCTGCCAGATGGTCTCGCCGGGGCGGGCCTCGACCTCGCGCCCGTCGAGAAGGAAGCGGATGCCGTCCGTGTGGGGGAGTCCGTCAGACATGTCGTTTCCTGCTCTACGCCGTCATGGCCGCGCCGCGCTCCGGCCCGCAAGGCGTGGGTGGCCGGGACGAGCCCGTCCCTGACGTCCGCTACCGGAGGTCATCGCGAAAATGCTTCAGCACCTGCTTGACCGGGTTCATGGCCGCCTGGCCGAGGCCGCAGATCGAGGCGTCGGTCATGACCTTGGTCAACTCGTTCAGGAGGCCCTCGTCCCAGCGCGGCTGTTCCATCAGGTGGACCGCCTTCTCGGTGCCGACCCGGCAGGGGGTGCACTGGCCGCAGCTCTCGTCCTCGAAGAACTTGAGGAGGTTGAGCGCCACCGCGCGCATGTCGTCCTTGTCGGACAGGATCACCACCGCGGCCGAGCCGATGAAGCAGCCGTGCGGCTCGAGGGTGCCGAAATCGAGCGGGATGTCGGCCATGGAGGCCGGCAGGATGCCGCCCGAGGCGCCGCCCGGCAGATAGCCCTTGAAGACGTGGCCGTCGGCCATGCCGCCGCAATGCTCGTCGATGAGCTCGCGCACGGTGATGCCCGCGTCGGCGAGCTTCACGCCGGGGTTCTTCACCCGGCCGGAGACCGAGAAGGTGCGCAGGCCCTTGCGGCCGTTGCGGCCGTGGCCCGCCCACCAGGCGGCGCCCTTCTCCAGGATGTCGCGCACCCAGAACAGCGTCTCGACGTTGTTGATCAGCGTCGGCCGGCCGAACAGCCCGACCTGACTCGGGAAGGGCGGCTTGTGCCGCGGCAGCCCGCGCCGGCCCTCGATCGATTCGAGCATGGCCGATTCTTCGCCGCAGATGTAGGCGCCGGCGCCGCGGCGCAGGTGGATGCGGGTGTGGCGGGACAGGCCCGCCGCCTCGACCTTCGGGATCTCCCGCAGGAGGAGCTCCCGGCACTGCGGGTACTCGTCGCGCAG
>DATLFZ010000115.1:0-13695 GCA_035540795.1 Beijerinckiaceae bacterium
GCACTCGCGCGAGCTGCCCGGTCACGAAGGCGCGAGCGGGTGCCGGCGGCGCCCCGTACGCCCCGACGGGCGGCCGCCCGGCGGCCGGCGATCGCAACCGCCCCGCCCCCTCCTCGGTTGTCGCTGGGCGTCGCCGATCCCAGCTAGACGGTCCGGGAGGATCCTTTCATGCGTTTCGCGCTGCTCGCGCTCGCCCTCGTCGCCGCGCCCGCCTGGGCGCAGGACCGGGTCGACAGCAAGGCCGGCCCGCTGCGGGTCGAGACCGTCGCCAAGGGCCTCGAACACCCGTGGGGGCTCGCCTTCCTGCCCGACGGCGGCATGCTGGTGACGGAGCGGCCGGGGCGCCTGCGCCGGGTCGGGCCGGACGGCAAGCTGTCGGAGCCGCTCAAGGGCGTGCCGCGGGTGGCGGCCCAGGGCCAGGGCGGCCTCCTCGACGTGGTCCTCGACCCCAACTTCGCCCAGAACCGGCTCGTCTACCTCACCTATGCGGAGCCGCGCGGCAACGGCGCCGCGACCGCGGCAGGGCGCGGCCGGCTCAGCCGGGACGGCAGCGCCCTCGAGGACTTCAAGCCGATCTTCCGGCAGGAGCCCGCGGTGGCGGGGGGGCGCCATTTCGGCTCCCGCCTCGCCTTCACGCCGGACGGCAAGCTGTTCGTCTCGACCGGCGACCGGGGCCAGGAGACCCCCTCGCAGGACCTCGATTCCCTCATCGGCAAGCTCGTCCGGATCAACCCGGACGGGTCGATCCCGTCCGACAACCCGTTCGTCGGCTACGCCAACGCCCGGGACGAGATCTGGTCCTGGGGCCACCGCAACATCCAGGGGCTCGCGGTGCAGCCGGGCACCGGCACCCTCTGGTCGCTCGAATTCGGCCCCCGCGGCGGCGACGCGCTCACCGCGCCGCAGGCGGGCGACAATTACGGCTGGCCGGAGGTCAGCTACGGCTCCCAATACGACGGCCGGCCGATCCCGAACCCGGGCACCCGGCCCGAATTCACCCAGCCGGTCCGGCACTGGACGCCGGCGATCTCGCCCTCCGGCATGACCTTCTACTCGGGCACCGCGATCCCCGCGTGGAAGGGCAGCCTCCTCATCGGCGGACTGACCTTCCAGGGCATCGTGCGCCTGTCGATCGAGGGGCGCCGCGTCACCGGCGAGGAGCGTATTCCCCTCGGCGCCCGCATCCGCGCCGTGCGCGAGGGGCCGGACGGGGCGGTCTACGTGCTCGTCGACCGCTCGAACGGCGAGATCCGCCGGCTCACCCCGGCCGGCCGGAGCTAGTCCGGAGGGGTGATCCCCTTTCGCGAGCGGTCGCCGCCTGTCTCGCGGCATCGGGTGCATGATCGAGGACCGACATGACGCAGCTCACGCGAGATCGCCTCATTGCGGTCTCGCGCCGCGATGCGCATGTTTCGGCTCCGCACGCGCTTGCGTGCACGATGTGAAACGCCATGCCGATTTTTCTCGATCGCCATGATCTCAGCGGCCTGACGGCGGCGGACATCGCCGAGGCCCATCGCAAGGACCTCGAGGTTCAGGAGCGGTACGGCGTCAAGTTCCTGACGTACTGGTTCGACCAGACCCGCGGCACGGCGTTCTGCCTGATCGACGCCCCCGACATCGCCACGGCGATGCGGGTGCACGACGAAGCCCATGGCGACGTCGCCCGGGACGTGATCGAGGTGGACCTCTCGGCCGTCGAGGCCTTTCTCGGCCGCGTGTCGGACCCGCCTTCCGGGCCCGACGCCACCGCGGACTTCGACGGCGCCCTGCGGACCATCATGTTCACCGACATCGTGGACTCGACCGGCATGACCGCCCGGCTCGGGGACGCGCGGGCCGTCGAGATGGTGCGGGCGCACGATTCGCTCGTCCGCCGCGGCCTGAAGGACGTGGGCGGTCGCGAGGTCAAGCACACCGGCGACGGGATCATGGCCTCGTTCGACGATGCGGTCGCGGGCGTCACCTGCGCGCGCGCCGTGCAACAGGCGTTCGACGCCTTCAACCTCGCGAGTGCGGAGAAGCTTCGGGTCAGGATCGGACTGGACATGGGCGAACCGGTCGCGGACAGCAACGACCTGTTCGGCGGGACCGTCCAGATGGCCGCCCGGCTGTGCCAGGCGGCGGAACCCGAATCGATCCTGGTCTCGGCCGCGGTCCGGGACGCCGTGCGGAGCCACTTCTCGGCCGTCGAGAGCGCTCCGAGGCAGCTGAAGGGCTTCGTGGAGCCGGTCGCGACCTTCGTCGTGCCCTGGCGCTAGGGTCCCCGGAAGACGAAGAAGGCGCCCGCCGCGATCAGGGCGAAACCGACCGCATGGTTCCAGGCGATCGGCTCCTTCAGATACGCGACCGAGAAGCCGGCGAAGACCAGGAGCGTGATCACCTCCTGCATCGTCTTGAGTTCGGCGGCGGAATAGACCTGGTGGCCGATGCGGTTCGCCGGCACCGCCAGCCAGTATTCGAAGAACGCGATGCCCCAGCTCACCAGCACCACCGCCGCCAGAGGCGCGGCCTTGTACTTCAGGTGCCCGTACCAGGCGAAGGTCATGAACACGTTCGAGGCGACGAGGAGGAGGACGGGCGCGACGTAGGGGGTCATGGCGGATCTCGGCGGATCGGCGGACCCTAGGGCCTCGCCGGGGCGGCGCAAGCCGGCCGGCCGGTTCCCGGGCTTGACCGGTCCGGCGCGGCCGTGATCGATGGGGAAAACGGATCCCCGCCCATGCCCCCGTCCCGGCCCCGCGTCGGCCTGTTCGTCACCTGCCTCGTCGACCTGATGCGCCCGTCCGTCGGTTTCGCGGCGGCGAAACTGCTCGAGGACGCGGGCTGCGTCGTCGAGGTGCCGGAGCAGACCTGCTGCGGGCAGCCGGCCTACAACAGCGGCGACCGGGGCACGACCCGGGCGCTCGCCGAACGCACCATCGAGGCTTTTCGCGGCTACGACTACGTGGTGGCGCCGTCCGGCTCCTGCGCCGGCATGATCAAGGCGCACTACCCGGAACTCTTCGCCGACGATCCCAACTGGCTGCCGCGGGCCGACGCCCTCGCCGCCAAGACCTACGAGCTCGTGAGCTTCCTCGTCGACGTGCTGGGCGTGACGGCGGTGACCGCCCGCCACGCCGGCACCGTGACCTACCACGATTCCTGCTCCGGCCTGCGCGAGCTCGGGGTGCGCGCCCAGCCGCGCCGACTCCTGTCGACGGTGGAGGGACTCGAACTCGTGGAGCTCCCCGATGCGGACGTGTGCTGCGGCTTCGGCGGCACCTTCGCGGTGAAGTACGGCGCCATCTCCGACGCCATCGTCTCGGAGAAGGCGAAGAACGTGGAAGCCACCGGCGCCCCGCTGGTGCTCGCCGGCGACCTCGGCTGCCTCATGAACATCGCCGGAAAGCTGTCCCGCACCGGCGCCCCGGTCGCCGCCCGGCACGTCGCCGAAATCCTCGCCGGCATGACCGACGACCCGCCGATCGGCGCGCCGCGCTCCTCCTGAGCGGGGGACCGTCCCGCGCATCCGGCCCGCAACAAACGCTTGCCCCGGGCCGCGTTCCCGTGAGTTAATCGCGCCGGCGCCGCAGACGCCGCACGAGAGCAGGGGAGAAGACGATGAAGACGACGCGCCGGACCTTCCTCCAGACCACGGCGGCGGCCGCCGCGCTCACCTCCACGCCGGGGCTGCTGCGGGCCCAGTCGGGACCGCCCCGCCAGCGCACCCTGCGCGCGGTCATGCACGGGGACCTGCGCGTCTTCGACCCGATCTGGACCACCGCGAACATCTCCGCCTACCACGGGGCGATGATCTACGACACGCTGTTCGCGCTCGACGGGAACATGCAGCCGCAGCCGCAGATGGTCGGCAAGCACGGGGTGTCGGACGACAAGCTCACCTACACCTTCGAACTGCGCGACGGACTGCGCTTCTCGGACGGCTCGCCGGTCACCGCCGACGACGTGGTCGCCTCGATCCGGCGCTGGGCCGCCCGCGACGGCGCCGGCCAGCACATGATGGCCCGGGTCAGGGACATCTCGAAGAAGGACGACAAGACCTTCGTCATCGCGCTTCGCGAGCCCTACGGCCTCGTCGTCGACGTCATGGCCAAGACGTCGACGCCGCTCCTCTACATCATGCGCAAGAAGGAGGCGGAGACCGATCCGAACCAGCAGATCACCGAGTACATCGGCTCGGGCCCCTTCACCTTCAACCGCGAGGAGACCAAGCAGGGCGCCCGCTACGTCTACGACCGCAACCCGAACTACGTGCCGCGCTCGGAGCCGGCCTCCGGCATGGCCGGCGGCAAGGTGGTGAAGCTCGACCGGGTCATCTACGAGAACATGGCCGATTCGCAGACCGCGATGGCCGCCCTGCAGGCCGGCGAGATCGACTTCTACGAGGTGCCGCCGATCGACCTCCTCGACCAGCTCGAAGGCGACCGCAATCTGAAGGTCGAGGTGCTCAACAAGACCGGCAACGTCGGCTGGATGCGCCTCAACTTCCTGCATCCGCCCTTCGACAAGCCGGAGGCCCGCCAGGCCATGCTCCACCTGATCAACCAGGAGGAGTACATGAAGGCGACCTTCGGCAACCCGAAATACTACCGCAAGTGCGCCTCCAACTTCGCCTGCGGCACGCCGATGGAGAACGACGAGAACATCGGCTGGTTCAAGGAGGCGCCGAACCCGGCCAAGGCCAAGGAGCTGTTCCAGAAGGCCGGCTACGACGGGCGCCCGGTGGTGATCCTGCACGCCACCAACATCGACTTCATGAACAACGCGGCGCAGATCACCGCCCAGCGCCTGCGCGAGATCGGCATCAACGCCCAGCTCGCCACCTCGGACTGGGGCGGGGTCGTCACCCGGCGCGCGGTCAAGACCGCGCCCGACCAGGGCGGCTGGAACGTCTTCATCACCTGGGCCGGCGGCGCCTCGGTCGGCAACCCGATCGCTCTCGCGGGCCACGCCGCGAACGGGGAGAAGGGCTGGTTCGGCTGGCCCTCGAACGACCTCCACGAGCAGCTGCGCGACAAGTGGGCCTCCGCCGCCGGGGTGGAGGAGCAGAAGAAGGTCGCCCGCGAGATCCAGAAGAACGCCTGGGACTTCGTGCCTCACGTCTGGCTCGGCCAGTGGGTCGCGCCCGTCGCCTACCGGGCGAACCTGCGCGGCGTGCTGGCGATCCCGGAGATCGTGCCCTTCTGGAACATCGAGAAGGTCTGAGGCGCGCCCGGCGCGGCGATCCTCGGCCGCCGCGCCGCCCTCAGAAATCGACCGCGTCGCCCCGCGGCTTGCCGGCGGCGCGGTAGAGGGCCTCGTCCGGCCGCAGCGCGGGACCGCCCTGGTCGCGGAAGCGGTTGACGATCGGGTAGCGGCGGTCGCGGCCGAAATACTTGCGCGTCACCTTCACCCCCGGCGCGGATTGCCGGCGCTTGTACTCGGCGAGGTAGAGGAGGCGCTCGACCTTCTTCACCGTCTCGAGGTCGTGGCCGCGCTCGACGACCTCGGCGACCCGCATCTCGTGCTCGACGAGGCATTCGAGGATGTCGTCGAGGACCTCGTAGGGCGGCAGCGAATCCTGGTCCTTCTGGTTCTCGCGCAGCTCCGCGCTCGGCGCCTTGACGAGGATGTTCTCCGGGATCACCACCCCCTCGGGCCCGAGCGCGCCGACAGGTTTCCAGCGGTTGCGCAGGGCGGAGAGGCGGTAGACCTCCATCTTGTAGAGGTCCTTGATCGGGTTGTAGCCGCCGTTCATGTCGCCGTAGATGGTGGCGTAGCCGACCGACATCTCCGACTTGTTGCCGGTCGTCACCACCATCGGCCCGAACTTGTTGGAGACCGCCATCAGGATCATGCCGCGGGCGCGGCTCTGCAGGTTCTCCTCAGTGATGTCGCGACCGCGGCCGGAAAAGAGCGGCGCGAGCGCCGCCTCGAACCCCTCGACCGGCGCGGCGATGGGCACCGTGTCGTAGCGGACGCCGAGGCGCTGCGCGCATTCGGCGGCGTCCGACAGGGACTCGTTCGAGGTGTAGCAGTAGGGCAGCATGACGCAATGGACGCGCTGCGGCCCGAGCGCGTCGACCGCCATCGCGGCGCAAAGGGCGGAATCGATGCCGCCGGAGAGGCCGAGCACCACCCCGGGGAAGCGGTTCTTGTCGACGTAGTCCCGAAGCCCCAGGACGCAGGCCGCGTAATCGGCCTCGTCGCCCTCCTCCACGACCTCGCGCGGCGCCTCCACGCAGCGCCAGGCCCCGCCCTCCCGGCGCCAGACGGTCTTCGCGACGCTCTCCCGGAAGGCCGGCATCTGCCCGGCGAGGGAACAGTCCGCCTGCAGGACGAAGGAGGCGCCGTCGAAGACAAGCTCGTCCTGGCCGCAGACCTGGTTGAGGTAGACGAGCGGCAGCCCGCTCTCGGTGACCCGGGCGGCGGCGATGTTCATGCGCTCGTCGGTCTTGCCGCGCCAATAGGGCGAGCCGTTCGGCACGAGCAGCATCTCGGCCCCGGTCTCGGCGAGGCACTCGATCACCTCCTCGGACCAGATGTCCTCGCAGACCGGAATGCCGACCCGCACCCCGCGCAGGTCGATCGGCCCCGGCAGGGCGCCGGGGTCGAAGACCCGCTTCTCGTCGAAGACCCCGTAGTTCGGCAGGTCGACCTTGAAACGCACCGCCGCGACGGCCCCGGCGTCGAGGAGCGCGTAGGCGTTGTACAGCCGCCCCTCCTCGGCCCAGGGCAGGCCGACGAGGACCGCGGGCCCGCCGTCGGCGGTCTCCCGGGCGAGCTCCTCGCAGGCCGCCCGGCACGCGTCCTGGAAGGCGGGCTTCAGCACCAGGTCCTCGGGCGGGTAGCCGGCGAGAAACAGCTCCGGCAGCATCACCACCTGCGCCCCGAGCCGGGCCGCCTCGACCCGTGCCGCGCGCACCTTGTCGGCGTTGCCGGCGACGTCGCCGACCGTCGGGTTCAGCTGGGCGAGGGCGATGACGAGGGTGTCGGGAGCCATGCTCCTCGTGTAGCGCGCCCCCGGAAGGGCGGCAACGCGGGTCACTCCGCGGGGCGGGCCTCGCGCTCGGCCTTGAGCTCGGCCCGGCTCTTGGGCCGGCCGCGGATCTTGAGGTCCTCGAGGTCGGCGCGGTCGCGCACGGCGTTGCGGAAGATCTGGTCCTTGCCGGGCAGGTATTGCGGCGGGCAGTGGATCGGCGCGCCGTACCAGGCGGCCGCCTTCATGGTGAAGGCCGGGTCGACGAGGTGCGGACGGCCGAGCGCCACGAGGTCGGCCCGGCCGGCGGCGAGGATCGTGTTCGCCTGGTCCGCCGTGGTGATGTTGCCGACGCACATGGTGGCGACCCGCGCCTCGTTGCGGATCTGGTCGGAAAAGGGCGTCTGGAACATGCGCCCGAAGATCGGGCGGGCCTCGCGCACGGTCTGCCCGGTCGAGACGTCGATCAGGTCGACGCCCGCCTGCGCGAAGGCGCGGGCGATCTCGACGGCATCGTCCCCGGAGATGCCGCCCTCGGCCCAGTCGGTCGCCGAGATGCGCACCGACATCGGCTTGTGCGCCGGCCAGACCTCGCGCATCGCGGAAAAGACCTCGAGGGGGAAGCGCAGCCGGTTCTCGAGGGAACCGCCATAGGCGTCCGTGCGCCGGTTCGTCAGGGGCGAGATGAAGCTCGCGAGCAGGTAGCCGTGGGCGCAGTGCAGTTCGAGCATGTCGAAGCCGAGCCGGGCGCCGCGCTCGGTGGCCTGCACGAACTCGGCGATCACCCGGTCCATGTCGGCGCGGCTCGCCTCCCGCGGCACCCGGCTGTCCGGGAAGTAGGGCAGCGGCGAGGCCGACAGCACCTCCCAGCCGCCCGCCTCCAGCGGCCGGTCCATGCCCTCCCACATGAGCTTCGTCGCCCCCTTCCGGCCGGCATGGCCGAGCTGGAGGCAGACCTTGGTTTTCGAATGGGCGCGGACGAAATCGAGGATCCGCTTCCAGGCGGCCTCCTGCTCGTCGGTCCACAGGCCGGCGCAGCCGGGCGTGATGCGGGCGTCGCGGCCGACTACCACCATCTCGGTGAACATCAGCCCCGGGCCGCCGAGCGCCCGCGAGCCGTAATGGACGAGGTGAAAATCGTTCGGCACGCCCTCGTCAGCCGAGTACATGCACATCGGCGACATCACGAGGCGGTTGTCGAGGACGAGGTCGCGCAGGCGCAGGGGCTGGAACAGCGGCGCGAGCGGCTTGTCGACCTCGACGTCGAACCCCTCGCGGCGGACCTGCCGGGCGAAGTGGCGGTCGACCTCGTCGACGAAGGCGGGCGCCCGCAGACGCAGGTTGTCGTAGGTGATGGCCTTCGCCCGGGTCATCACGCCGAACGCGAACTGGACCGGCTCGAAGTCCCAGAACCGGTCCACGTGCTCGAACCAGACGAGCGACACGTCGGCGGCGTGCTGGGTCTTCTCGACCTCCTCCCGCCGGCCGGTCTCGTACAGGGCGAGCGCGCCGGCGACGGTGCCGTCGCGGCGGAAGGCGTCGTGCAGGGCGATGGCGTCCTCCATGGCGAGCTTGGTGCCCGAGCCGATGGAGAAATGCGCGCTCGCCTTGGCGTCGCCGAGGAGGACGAGGTTGTCCTTCACCCAGCGCCGGCTGCGGATCATCGGGAAGTTGCGCCAGATCGACCGGTTGGTCAGCACCGGGTGGCCGTCGAGGAACCAGCCGAAGATCCGCTCCATCAGCCGGGCCGAGTCCTCCTCCGACATGCGGTCGAGGCCGGCGCGCACGAAGGTGTCGGGGTCGGTCTCGAAGACCCAGGTCGAGCGCCCCGCCTCGTACTGGTAGGCGTGGGCGATGAAAGGGCCCCATTCGGTCCGCTCGAACAGGAAGGTGAAGGCGTCGAGCGGCCGCGTCGAGCCCATCCAGGCGAACTTGTTCGGCCGCAGGTCGATCTCGGTCTCGAAATGGTCGCGGTGCTTCTCCCGGAAGCGGCTGTTGATGCCGTCGGCGACCACGATCAGGTCGGCGTCGAGGCGGCTCTCGTCCTCGATCTCGCGCTCGAAGACGAGCTCGACCCCGAGTTCGGCCGCCCGCTCCTGCAGGATGCGCAGCAGCACCGTGCGCGCGCAGCCCGAAAAGCCGTTGCCGCCGATCCGGTGCACCGTCCCCTTGAAGTGGATGGCGATGTCGTCCCAGTAGGCGAACTCCTCCGTGATGCGGCGGTAGCTCGGCGGGTCCGCCTTCTCGAAATTGTCGAGGGTGGCGTCGGAGAAGACGACGCCGAAGCCGAAGGTGTCGTCGGGGCGGTTGCGCTCGTAGACGGTGATGCGCGCGTCGGGGCGGTCGCGCTTCATCAGGATCGCGAAATAGAGCCCCGCGGGCCCGCCGCCGACGACCGCGATCTTCATGGACGCCCCTCCGGGCCGCACCGCGCTTGCGGCCGAAATGTTTTAAGCTTCAAACATCCCGGCGACAAGCCGGCGGGGAGGTCGCCCGCCCCGCCGCCGTCCGATTCACCAGCTGCCGGTGTTCGGCATCGAGGCCCACGGCTCCGCCGGGGCCTTGGCCTCGCCGCGCTGCAGCAGCTCGATCGAGATGCCGTCGGGGGAGCGCACGAACGCCATGCGCCCGTCCCGGGGCGGGCGGTTGATGGTGACGCCCGCGTCCATCAGCTTGCGGCAGGTCTCGTAGATGTCGTCGACCTGGTAGGCGAGGTGGCCGAAATTGCGCCCGCCGCCGTATTCGTGCTCGTCCCAGTTGTAGGTGAGCTCGAGGAGGGGTGCCTTCTTCTCCCGGGCGCGGTCGACGTCGCCGGGCGCGGCGAGGAAGACCAGCGTGTAGCGCCCGGCCTCGTTCTCGAGCCGCCGCGTTTCGACGAGGCCGAACTTGTTGCAGTAGAAGTCGAGGGCCCGGTCGAGGTCGCCGACGCGGACCATGGTGTGGAGGTACTCCATCCGGAAAGCTCCCTGTCGTTCGGCCCCTTGCAATCACGCCCGGACCGGCTTGTCGAGGCTTGATCCCGCCGTCGCGGCGGGGCAGATGCCGGCCCATGAACGCGAGCGGCATGGAGACCGGTTCCGACAAGGCCGCGCGCAAGGAGCGCGCCGCGGTCTGGTCGATCGCGGCGAGCGTGGCGATCACTCTCGGCAAGGGCGCGGCCGGCATCGCCACGGGCTCCCTCGCGCTGATCTCCGACGCCGCCCACAGCCTCCTCGACGTGCTCGCCACCATCGTGACCTGGATCGCGGTGCGGGCGGCGGGCAAGCCCGCCGACGAGGAGCACCATTACGGCCACGGCAAGATCGAGGCCCTCGCGGCGCTGATCCAGACGGCGCTGCTGTTCGTCCTGTCGGGGGCCGTCGCCTACGAGGGGCTGCGGCGCCTGTGGCGGGGCGAGAGCGACGTGGTGTTCAGCTGGGCCGCCATCGGCGTGCTCCTCGCCTCGATCGTGATCGACGCCTGGCGCTGGTGGTCGCTGACCCGGGTCTCCCGCGAGACCGGCAGCGAGGCGCTGGCCGCCGACGCCATCCATTTCTCCTCCGACCTCGTCAACTCGGTCCTCGTCCTCGTCGCCTTCGCGGCGGCGGCCTATGGCTTTCCGCAGGTCGATTCCCTCGTCGCCGTCGGCGTCTCGGCCTTCATCGCATTCGCCGGCTTCCGTCTCGCCCGCAGCACCCTCGGCAGCCTGCTCGACGCCGCCCCGAAGGGCCTCGCCGAGCAGGTGCGCGGGCGGGTCGAGGAGGTCCCGGGGGTCGTCGGGGTCGACCGCGTGCGCCTGCGCCCCGCCGGCGGGCGGGTGCTGGGCGAGGTCCTGCTGCGGGTCCCGCGCACGCTCCCCCTGGAGCGGGTCTCCGCGATCAAGCGCAACGCCGCCGCGGCCATCGCCGACGCGGTGCCGGATTCCGAGGTCACGGTGACCGCCGACCCGGTCCAGCTCGACGACGAGACGGTGATGGAGCGGGTCATGATGATCGCCGCCCGCCAGCGGGTGCCGGTGCACCACATCACCGTGCAGAACCTCGAGGGCCGCCTCGCGATCAGCTTCGACCTCGAGGTCGACGGCCGCATGAGCCTCGCCCGGGCGCACGAGATCGCCGACCGGGTCGAGACCGCCATCGAGGCGGAGCTCGGGCCCCAGGTCGAGGCCGAGAGCCACATCGAGCCCCTCGAGATGGGACACCTCGAAGGCCGGGAGGCGGACGCCGCCACGGTGTCCCGCATCGCCGGGGCGCTCGCCGCCCGCACGGCCGAGGGGCCGATCCGCGAGGTGCACAACGTCCGCGTCCGCGCCCACGAGGCGGGGCTCGTGGTGAACTACCATTGCCGGATCGAGGGCGAGCGCACGGTCGCCGCGGTCCACGACCTCGTCGACGATCTCGAGCGGCGAGTCCGCCTCGACCACCCGGAGATCCTGCGGGTGGTCGGCCACGCGGAGCCCCTCG
This sequence comes from Beijerinckiaceae bacterium, assembly GCA_035540795.1. Taxonomy (GTDB): domain Bacteria; phylum Pseudomonadota; class Alphaproteobacteria; order Rhizobiales; family Beijerinckiaceae; genus JAJKJG01. Next base: position 11,404 of record DATLFZ010000115.1, read on the forward strand.
ACCCCGCAAAACCGTGAACCTTTGTTGCCGGCGGGCGCCGGCTCCGCCATAAGGCGGGCCCAATCGTCCCGCTTGAACCCGTCCATGCGCACCGAAACGGCCTCCGTCGTCCGGCTCGAGGATTATCGGCCGAGCGACTACCTCATCGACCGCGTCGAACTCGACGTGCGGCTCCATCCCGAGGACACGCGGGTGACGGCCCTCCTCGCCCTGCGGCCGAACCCGGCCGGACGGCCGAGGGCGCCCCTCGTCCTCGACGGCGACGAACTGATGCTGCTCGGCCTCGACATCGACGGCCGCGCGGCCCCTCCGGGCTCGTTCCACGCGACCCCGGACGCGCTCACGATCCCGGAGCCGCCGGGACGGCCCTTCACCCTGCGCATCGAGACGCAGGTGAACCCCGCCGCCAACACCAAGCTCATGGGCCTCTACCGCTCAAGCGGGGTCTACTGCACCCAATGCGAGGCGGAAGGTTTTCGGCGGATCACCTACTTCCTCGACCGGCCGGACGTCCTCGCCGTCTACACGACCCGGATCGAGGGCGACCGGGAGAGCGAGCCCGTCCTCCTCGGCAACGGCAACCCAGTGGAGCGCGGCGCGCTCCCGGACGGGCGCCATTACGCCGTCTGGCACGATCCCTGGCCCAAGCCCTCGTACCTGTTCGCGCTCGTCGGCGGGCGCCTCGGCCTCGTCCGCGACGCCTTCGCCACCATGAGCGGACGGAGCGTCGAGCTCGGCATCTACGTGGAGCCCGGCAAGGAGGGGCGCGCCGCCTATGCGCTCGACGCGCTCAAGCGCTCGATGGCCTGGGACGAGCGCGTCTTCGGCCGGGAATACGACCTCGACGTGTTCAACATCGTCGCCGTGTCCGACTTCAACATGGGGGCGATGGAGAACAAGGGGCTCAACGTCTTCAACGACAAGTACGTGCTGGCGAGCCCCGAGACCGCGACCGACGCCGACTACGCCGCCATCGAGGCGATCATCGCCCACGAGTACTTCCACAACTGGAGCGGCAACCGGGTCACCTGCCGGGACTGGTTCCAGCTCTGCCTCAAGGAGGGCCTGACGGTCTTCCGCGACCAGGAATTCTCCTCCGACGAGCGCTCCCGGCCGGTGCACCGCATCGCCGAGGTGCGCACGCTCCGGGCCCGCCAGTTCCCCGAGGACGCGGGGCCCCTCGCCCACCCGGTGCGGCCTGCCCAGTACCGGGAGATCAACAACTTCTACACGGCGACCGTCTACGAGAAGGGCGCCGAGATCGTGCGCATGCTCAAGACGCTGGTCGGCGAGGCCGATTTCCGGCGCGGCATGGACCTCTACTTCGCCCGCTGCGACGGCGCCGCGGCGACCGTCGAGGACTTCCTCGACGCCTTCGCCGAGGTGACCGGCCGCGACCTCTCCCGCTTCGCCCGCTGGTACGTCCAGGCCGGCACGCCGCGGGTGGTGGTCAGCGGCGCCTACGACGCGGCGCAGCGCCGGTACCGGCTCGACTTAGCCCAGTCGACGCCGCCGACGCCGGGGCAGGCCGTGAAGGAGCCGATGGTGATCCCGATCGCCCTCGGGCTCGTCGCCCGGGACGGACGGGCGCTGCGGCCGACCTGCGGGCGGGCGAGCGACGGAGTCTTCGTCCTCGAAGGCGCGAGCGACAGCCTCGTCTTCGAGGAGGTCGAGACGGCGCCGGTGCCCTCGGTGTTCCGCGGCTTCTCGGCCCCCGTCCGCGTCGTCCTCGACCTCTCGGACGAGGAGCTCCTCGTCCTGTTGCGGCACGACGGCGATTCCTTCAACCGCTGGCAGGCGGCGCAGACCGTCGCCACCCGCCTCCTCGTGCGGGCGACCGGGTCGGGTCGGGTCGACGAGGCCGCCGCGGACGCCCTCGCCGACGCCCTCGACGCCTTTCTCGCCGCGGAGGCGCTCGCCGACCCGGCCTTCGCGGCGCTGGTCCTGGCCCTGCCGAGCGAGGCCGAGATCGCCCAGGAGATCGGCCGCGACGTCGATCCCGACCGCATCTTCGCCGTCCGGCGGGACCTGCGCGGGCGCATCGGGCGGCGCCTGGCGCCCCGCCTGCGCGGGCTCGTCGATGCCTTGGCCTCGGGCGGCGCCTACAGCCCCGACGCGGCGAGCGCCGGTCGCCGGGCGCTGCGCAACGCCGCCCTCGAACTCGTGGTCGCCGGCGATGCGGCAGCCGGGACGCTCGCCGCCGAGGCCTACCGCACCGCCGACAACATGACGGACCGGCTCGGTGCCCTCGCCGCGGCGACGCTCGTCGCGGAGGTGCGGGAGCCCCTCCTG
>DATLFZ010000116.1:0-3648 GCA_035540795.1 Beijerinckiaceae bacterium
CATGGTGAACTCGATGAGGCCGTTGTCGAGAAGCCGCCAGCTCTCGACCTTGGTCAGGTAGGCGGCCTTCGGGAAGCGCTCGAACCACTCGCGCGCGGTGCGCCGGGCCTCTTCGCGGGGCAGGCGAAAGGTCTCGCGCCGCCAGGAATCCGAACCGGCCTCCTCCGGCCCGCCGCGGGAGGCGAGGCGGCGGGCGAGATCGGCGGGGGTGGTAGGCTTGCGCGACATGGCACCCTCGCGCGGATTGTATGCACGTCGGCCCGACAATTGCGAATCAGGCGAGCGCTCCGTCGAGGAGGCGGAGCGCCGTGGCGCGGTCCGGCGGGCAGCCCTGCGCCAGCCAGGCGGCGCGGGCCCGCTCCAGGACGCGGCCGACCTCCGGACCCTTCGGGATCCCGCGGGCGAGGGCGTCGGCGCCGCGCAGGGGGAAGACCGGTACCGGTTCCGCGCCGGACCGGAACCGCTCCAGCAGGTCGAGGCCCTCGGCCGCGAAGACCGGCCGGGGCTCGCCGGCCACCGCCGCCGCGAGGTCGACGACCGCCTCGACGCCCCGCTCGGCGACCGTGCGGCGGATCGCGAGTGCGTCGAAGGCTTCTTCGACCGACCGGGCCCGGGCGAGCAGGTGCGCATAGGTCTCGAGCCGCCGCTGCTCGGCGTTCGACAGCCGCAGGCACTCGCGCAGCCGCTCCGCGTCCTCGACGGTCGTCACGGAGAGCGCGGCGAGGCGGCGGATCGGGTCGGGGGCAAGGCCGTGCCGCAGCTCGAAGGCTTTGACCCGCCGCAGCCGGCCGAGCTCGGCGACGCCGCCCGTGAAGCGCTCGAGGAAGCCCGCCTGGGAGGCGGCCTCGACCACGTCGGCGGCCCGGCGGGCGGCGAGCAGCTTCAGGAGCTCGAGGCGCACCCGCTCGCGGGACAGCTGGGCGAGACCGCGCCGCTCGCGCACGGCGGCGGAGAAGCCGGCCGGATCGATCTCGCCCTCGCCGTATTCCGCGTGGAAGCGGAAGAAGCGCAGGATGCGCAGGTAGTCCTCGCGGATGCGCTGGGCCGGGTCGCCGATGAACACCACCCGCCGGGCCTCGAGGTCGGCGAGGCCGCCGACCGGATCGTGGATCGTGCCGTCGGCGGAGAGCGACAGGGCGTTGATGGAGAAGTCGCGGCGCTCGGCGTCGGCCCTGAAATCGCGGCCGAAGCGGACGGTGGCGTGGCGGCCGTGGGTCTCCACGTCCTCGCGCAGGGTGGTGACCTCGTAGGGCGTGCCGTCGACGATCACCGTGACGGTGCCGTGGTCGATGCCGGTCGGCGCCACCTTGAAGCCGGCCCGCTCGGCCCGGGCGGTGACCACCGCCGGCACCGCGGTGCTGGCGAGGTCGACCTCGGTCACCGGGCGTCCGAGCAGGGCGTTGCGGATCGCGCCGCCGACGATGCGGGTCTCCTCTCCGTCGCCGTCGAGGACCGCGAGGAGCCCGCGCAGGTCAGGCCGGGCGAGCAGCGCCGCGATGCCGTCGTCGCTCACCGGAACTGGCCGGGGACGACCTGCCCGTCGCGCACGTGGGTCGGCACGAAGGCGCCGCCGTGCCGCTCCGCCGTGACGCCGGTGTAGATCAGGGCCAGGATCGCGATGGCGATGCCGGCGATCACCAGCCAGAGCGCCTGGTCGCTCCAGGACTCCCAATCGAAGACCTTCTTGCGCCGCGCGATCAGGTACAGCGCGAAGATGGCGAAGGGCAGGAAGAAGAGAAGCGCTTCGCCGAGGATCGCCCGTCCCATCGTGGTCCCTTCGTGCGGTCGCCCTCCGCACCGGCTGCATGTAGGGCGACCTTGGCGGGACGCATAGTGCGGCGCAGGGTCCCCGCCGCCAAGGGGGGGCCGCCCTGAAGGCCTACCAGGCGCGGCGCTTGGTCGGGTCGAAGTGCTTCTTCAGCCCGGCCCAGCAGTCGATGTAGCCCTCCTGCAGGGGCGCCCCTTGCGCGGCGTAGCGGGTGAGGCGCTGCGGGAAGCGGGTCTCGAACATGAAGGCCATGGTGCCGGTGAGCTTCGCCGGCCCCAGCTCCACGTTCGAGGCGTGCTCGAAGGCCTGCAGGTCGGGCCCGTGCGGCAGCATCTGGTTGTGCAGCGACATGCCGCCGGGGACGAAGCCCTCGGGCTTGGCGTCGTAGACGCCGTAGATCAGGCCCATGAACTCCGACATCAGGTTGCGGTGGTACCAGGGCGGCCGAAACGTGTCCTCGGCGACCCCCCAGCGCTCGGGGAAGATGACGAAGTCGATGTTGGCCGTCCCCGGCGTCTCGGACGGCGCGGTGAGCACGGTGAAGATCGACGGATCCGGGTGGTCGAACAGGATCGCGCCGACCGGCGCGAAATGGCGCAGGTCGTAGCGGTAGGGGGCGTAGTTGCCGTGCCAGGCGACCACGTCGAGAGGCGACTGGCCGATGTCGGTGGCGAAGAGCTCGCCGCCCCATTTCACGTAGAGGGTGGAGGGCTCCTCCCTGTCCTCGTAGGCGGCGACGGGGGTCTGGAAGTCGCGGGGGTTGGCGAGGCAGTTGGCGCCGATCGGGCCGCGGTCCGGCAGGGTGAAGGCGCCGCCGTAGTTCTCGCACACATAGGCGCGGGCCGGCCCGCCGATCAGCTCGACCTTGAAGATCACGCCGCGAGGGATGATCGCGATCTGGCCCGGCACGATCTCCAGCGTCCCGAACTCGGTGCGAAAGCGCAGGCCGTTCTCCTGCGCCACCACCAGGAACTCGCCGTCGGCGTTGAAGAAGTACTCGTTCTCCATCGACCTGGTGACCAGCGCCACGTGCGCGGCCATGCCGGCCTGGGTGTCGGAATCCCCGGCCGTCGTCATGGTGCGCAGGCCGGCGACGAAGGTGAGCGCCTCGTCCGGGATCGGGATCGGGTCCCAGCGCAGCTGGCCGATCGCCATCTCGCTCTCCTCGCGGGCGCCGGGGGCGGTGCGGATCAGGCCCTTGTCGACCTTCCGGTAGCGGCCGGAATGCTTCACGGTCGGGCGGATGCGGTAGAGCCAGGAGCGCTGGTTCGTCGCCTGCGGGGCCGTGAAGGGGGAGCCCGAGAGCTGCTCCGCATAGAGGCCGTAATTGACCTTCTGGGGCGAGTTCATGCCGCGGGGCAGGGCCCCTTCGAGCGCCTCGGTCTCGAAGCTGTTGCCGAAGCCCGACATGTAGTTCGCCTCGATGGCGCTGCCGCGCAGGGGCGCGCCCCGGGTCTGGAAAGCGGACATGTCCTGGAGCGTCATGGTCTCCTCCCGGGAGGAAGCGGTTGCCAATGCAACCATTCTGGGCGATGTCGGTTGCATGGGCGACGAAAGGTGTCAATCGCGGTGATCCCCGCATCCGAACCCCACCAGCCGGCGATCGCGCTGGAGGATTTTCTGCCCTACCGGCTGAACGTGCTCTCGGCGCGGGTGTCGACCGCGCTCGCCGGCATCTACGAGGAGCGCTTCGGCCTCGGCATCCCGGAATGGCGCGTGCTCGCCACCCTCGGACAGTTCGGCACCTGCACGGCCCGGGACATCACGGCCCATTCCTTCATGCACAAGTCGACCACCTCCCGCGCCGTATCGGCCCTGGCGCGCCGCGGCCTCGTCGCCCGGGCCGTGCAGGTGCCGAACTGTCCGAGGGTGGCGAGCAC
>DATLFZ010000117.1:0-7692 GCA_035540795.1 Beijerinckiaceae bacterium
CTCGTCGACGACCTGTCCTTCAAGCTGCCCCCCGGCGGCATCGTCGGGGTGATCGGGCCGAACGGGGCCGGCAAGACCACCCTGTTCCGCATGATCACCGGCCAGGAGGAGCCCGACGGCGGCGCCATCCGCATCGGCGAGAGCGTCAAGCTCGGCTACGTCGACCAGTCCCGCGACACCCTCTCCCCCAACAAGACCGTGTGGGAGGAGATCTCGGGCGGCAACGACGTGATCTACCTCGGCAAGAAGGAGATCAACTCGCGCGCCTATTGCTCGGCCTTCAACTTCCGCGGCGCCGACCAGCAGAAGAAGGTCGGCGTGCTCTCGGGCGGCGAGCGCAACCGGGTCCACCTCGCCAAGATCCTCAAGAGCGGGGCCAACGTGCTCCTGCTCGACGAGCCGACCAACGACCTCGACGTGGACACCCTGCGTGCCCTCGAGGACGCCCTCGAGGACTACGCGGGCTGCGCCGTGATCATCTCGCACGACCGCTGGTTCCTCGACCGCATCGCCACCCACATCCTCGCGTTCGAGGGCGACAGCCACGTGGAATGGTTCGAGGGCAACTTCCAGGACTACGAGGAGGACAAGAAGCGTCGCCTCGGCGTCGATTCCACGATCCCGCACCGGATCAAGTACAAGAAGTTCTCGCGCTGACCGGCGCGCCTCGCACGGGCCCTAGTGGTACAAGTCCGACGTCTAGTACCCGCCCGCGAGGTCCGCCACGGTTCGCAGCCGGGGACTCGGTGTCAGGCGTAAGCGACCCAGCCGCGAAACGCGAAACCAACGTAGAAGAGGCTGATTCCACTGAAGCCGGCCTCTCGCAGTAGTTCCTCATCGTCATCGGGCGAGAGGATCGGCAGACGCTCAGCGATCTCCGCGCGTGCGGCTTCCGCCTTGGAGACGTCGATACCTGAGGTGGTCGCAAAGGCGGCATTCCGAGAGAGCCATAGGTCGACCTCGCCCCGCGGGATGCTGTAATGAGCGGCGACGAACGGAGCATCCGGCTTCAAGCGACGCCGGACCTCCTGCAGGGTGCGCAGCCGCTCCTGCCGCTTGATGAAGTGCAGGGTCAGAATGCAGGTCGCGCCATCGAACGGGCCTTCCGGCGCGCTGTCGATATAGCCCTCATGGAAACGCGTGCGGACCGCGAGGTCACCGAGGGTCATTCGCGCAAGGTCGAGCATCGCAGCGGCTGGATCGACTCCGACGAACGACCACCCAAGCTGACGCTCGGCGAATACCTTGAGTTCGAGGCCACCCCCAGCGCCGAGAACGAGCACTTGGGCATGGGCCGGTGCACGCTCCTTGATGAGAAGCATGGCCATGCGTTGCATGTCGGCATAGCCGGGCACCATACGCGGTGGGTTCTCAGCGTAGCGCCCGACGGCCTTCGGGTCGGAAAACAGGTTCATGGCGGAGAGTACCACGCTGCTCTGCCCGCCAAGAACGTCTGACTTGGGGTCTGAAGCGGCCCTCATGGCGGGTACCGAGGGTCAGATTTGGACCACTAGACCGCGATCTCGAACGCCGAGGGCAGATGGCGGGGGAAGCGCCCCGGCGCGACCAGAACCGCGTCGGCGCGCAGCGTCCGCCGCACCGCCCAGGGATGGCGGCCGAGCCAGGCGCGGACGGCACGGGAGAAGCGTTCGCGCTTGCGGCCGTCGATGGCGAGGAGCGCGTCCTCCATGGCGGCGCGCGCCTTGACCTCGACGAAGGCGATGGTCCGGCCCCGCGCGACGATGAGGTCGATCTCGCCGCCGGCGGCGGAGAAGCGCCGGGCGAGCGGCCAATAGCCCTTGCAGACGAGGAGCGCGAGGGCGATTCGCTCGGCCGAGAAGCCGCGCAGATACGCGCTGCGGCGCGCCGCCGTCACGGCGTCTCCTTGGCGAGGGCGAGGGCGCGGGCGTAGACGGCGCGCTTCGGCCGGCCGAGCTCGTCGGCGACGAGGGCGGCGGCGTCCTTGAGGGAGTGCCGTTGCAGGGCGGCCCGCAGCCGCTCGTCCACCGCGGCGTCGACCTCTTCGGGCGACGGCTCGTCGGCGGCGCCGATGAGGACCACGATCTCCCCCTTCGGGGGACCCTCGCTGCGGAAGGCGTCGGCGAGTTCGCGCAGGCTGCCGCGCCGCACCGTCTCGAAGAGCTTCGTCAGCTCCCGGGCGACGACGGCGGGCCGCGCGCCGAGCACGTCGGCGGCGTCGGCGAGCATCTCGGGGAGCCGGTGCGGGGCCTCGAACAGCATCAGCGTCGCCGGGATGGCGGCGATCTCGGAAAGCCGGGTCCGCCGGGCCGCGCTCTTCGCCGGCAGGAACCCTTCGAAGAAGAAGCGGTCGGTCGGCAGACCGGACACGACGAGCGCGCTGAGCACCGCCGATGCGCCCGGGATCGGGATCACCGGCAGCCCCTGCGCGATCGCCGCCTGGACGAGCCGGTAGCCGGGATCCGACACGAGGGGCGTGCCGGCGTCGGAGACGAGCGCCAGCGCCTGCCCCTCCGAGAGGCGGTGGATCATCCGCTCCCGCACCGCGTCGCTCGAATGCTCGTGATAGGCGACGAGGGGCGTGGTGATGCCGTAATGGGCGAGGAGGGTCTTGGTGACCCGGGTGTCCTCGGCGAGGATCGCGTGCGCCGCCGCGAGGACATTCAGGGCGCGCAGCGTCACGTCCTTGAGGTTGCCGATGGGCGTCGCGACGACGTAGAGCCCGCCCGACAGGGGCTCCGCCTCGGCGGCGAGGCCGAAGGCGGTGAACACCCCCGAACCGGGTCGCGCGGGCGCTCTGGTGCGGTTGTCGATTCGACGGGCCATGGAGCCGACTCTGGCACGGGCGGGCCCGCCCGCAAATCGCCGTTGACGGCGCGATTACACGCCTTTGCCACATTTCCGCGGCCTGTAGGCTGCGCCAGGGCGACAAGGGGGCCGGCATGGACACGATCTCGCGGAGGCGCTGCCTCCAGGTCTCGCTCGCGGCTCTCGGCGCCGGCGCCCTCGGCGGGTGCATGGGCGGCGGCACCGCCGCCCTGTCGCCGATGGGCGCGCAGCCCTTCGCGCCGGCGACTCCCGCCCCCGCCGCCGACACGATCGGAACGGGTTCGGTCAAGGTCGCGCTCCTCCTGCCGCTGACCGGCTCCGGCCAGGGCGCGGTGGCGGCGCAGGCCCTGCGCAACGCCGCCGAACTCGCACTTGCCGAGTTCCAGCGCCCCGACCTCACGCTCATCGTCAAGGACGACCGCGGCACCCCGGAGGGGGCCCGCGAGGCGGCCCAGGCGGCGCTCGCCGAGGGGGCGGAGCTGCTGATCGGCCCGCTCTTCGCCGGCACGGTGCGCGCCGCGGCGGAGGTCGCCCGCCAGGCCGGCCGGCCGATGATCGCCTTCTCGACCGACGCCGCCGTCGCCTCCCGCGGGGTCTATCTCCTGAGCTTCCTCGCCCAGCCGGAGGTCGACCGGATCGTCGACTTCGCCGCGTCCCGGGGCCGGCGCTCCTTCGCCGCCCTCGTCCCCGAGACCGTCTACGGCGGCGTCGTCGAGGCGCAGTTCCGGGAGGCCGCGGCGCGCCAGGGCCTGCGGGTGGTCGCCATCGAGCGCTACCCGCAAGGCCAGCCGCAGGCGGCGGTCCAGCGCATCGCCTCCCTGATCACCGGCCCCTCGGCGCAGGCCGACGCCCTCTTCCTGCCGGACAACGCGGAGGGGCTGCCGGCGGTCGCCCAGGCGCTCGCGCAGGCGGGGTTCAACGCGCAGCGGGTGAAGCCGGTCGGGACCGGCGTGTGGAACGACCCGGCGGTGTTCCGGATCCCCGGGCTCGAGGGCGGCTGGTTCGCGGCCCCCGACGCCGCCGGCTACAACGCCTTCGCCGGGCGCTACCGGGCCCGGTTCGGGTCCGACCCGACCCGCATCGCGAGCCTCGCCTACGACGCGGTGTCCCTCGCCGCGGCGCTCAACCGGCAATACGGGTCGCAGCGCTTCGACGACGCGACGCTCACCAACCAGGCGGGCTTCGCCGGCACCGACGGGGTGTTCCGCTTCCGCGCCGACGGCACCAGCGAGCGCGCGCTGGCGGTGCTCGAGATCCGCGGCGGGGCGACGGCGACGGTCAGCCCGGCGCCGCGGGTCCTGCCCGCCACCACCGCCTGAGGGTCAGGCCCGGGCCTTCGCGGCCAGGACCCGCTTCTGCTCGAGATCGAGGGCGCCGTTGAACAGCTCGGGCCCGATCACGAAGGACGGCGTCGCCACGATCCCGAGGGAGTTGCCGACGCGCAGGGCCTCCCGCATGCGCGCGGTCACCGCGTCGGAATCGGCCGCGCGCAGGAGACCCCCGCGGTCCGCCCCGAGCGCCTCCGCCTCCGCGAGCGCGCGGCGCCCGTCGACGATCCCGCGCAAGCCGAAGAGGCGCTGGTGGAGGGCGAGGTAGCGCGACGGCCCGTGAACCTGCAGATACCCGAGCGCCACCCGGGTCGCCTCGACCGACGGGGCGCCGAGCACGGCGAAGTTCACGAGCACGTAGGCGAGGTCCGGATCGGCCCGCAGCAGCACCGGCAGGTCGCGGGCGGACTGGCGGCAATAGGGGCAGTTGAAGTCGAAGAACTCGACCATGGTGACGTCGCCCGCCGGGTGGCCCGTGCGCACCCCGGCCTCGAGCTCGAGGGCCTCCTCGAACAGCTCGATCGGCACCGGATGCGACGGCGCGGCGAGGGCGGGCAGCGGCGCGGCGGCGGCGGCGAGCAGGAGGGTGCGGCGGGACAGCATGCGGGAATCACTCCGGACCGGCGCAGCCTGATGGAAACAGATTGCGGACCGACTAAGGCCGCGGCAGCCGCACGGTCGCCGTCGCCAGGGCGGCGATGCCTTCCCGCCGTCCGGTGAAGCCGAGGCCCTCGGTCGTGGTCGCCTTGACCGACACCTGGTCCGGCGAGAGACCGCAGATGGCGGCGAGGCGCGCCCGCATCGCCTCCCGGTGCGGCCCGATCTTCGGCGCCTCGCAGATCAGCGTCAGGTCGACGAAGTCGACGATGCCGCCGCGCGCGGCGACCCGCTCGACCGCGTGACGCACGAACCGATCGGAGGCCGCCCCCTTCCAGGCGGGATCGCTCGGCGGGAAATGCACGCCGATGTCGCCGTCGCCGATCGTGCCGAGCAGCGCGTCGGTGAGGGCGTGCAGGGCGACGTCGGCGTCGGAATGGCCGACGAGCCCGCGCTCGAACGGCACGGCGAGACCGCAGAGCCGGACGTGGTCGCCCGGTCCGAAGGCGTGCACGTCGAACCCCGTCGCGCTGCGGGCGACGAGGCGCGTGTCGCCGAGGCGCAGGGCCGCCGCCTCGATGTCGCCGGCTTCGGTCATCTTCAGGTTCGCTCCTTCGCCCGGAAAGACGTGGACCGGGTGGCCGTAGGCGCGCACGAGGCCGCCGTCGTCGGTGAAGTCGTGCCGGCCCTCCCGCGCCGCGCGCGCGTGGCAGGCGGCGACGAGGTCGAAGCGGAAGGCCTGCGGCGTCTGGACAGCCCGGAAGCCGGTGCGGGGCGGGGTCGCCACCACCGCATCCGCCTCGACCGCGACGAGGGTGTCCGTGAGCGGGACGCCGGGCACCGCCGCGCCGAAGCGATGGGCCGCCTCGATCGCCCGTGCGATCAGGGCGGGCCTGACGAAGGGGCGGGCGGCGTCATGGACGAGGACGTGCGCGCAGGCCTCGCCCGCGAGGGCGTCGAGCCCCGCCCGCACCGAGTCCTGTCGGGTCGCGCCACCGAGGGAGGGCGGCAACAGCTTGTCGCCAGGCAGGTCGCGGGTCGCCGCATCGTAGGCGGCGCGGTCGTCGGCGTGGATCACGCAGACCACCCGGGCGACCTCGGGCGACCGCAGGAAGGGCTCCAGCGCCCAGGCGAGGACCGGCCGGCCGGCGAGGTCGCGGTACTGCTTCGGCGATCCCGGTCCGGCGCGGCTGCCGCGGCCTGCGGCGACGAGGACGACCCCGACGGTCACCGGCGCCGTCCTGGGCGCTCGAACAAAAGTGTTACGTCTCGTATAAACATACTATCTCCGCGAGGAACGATTGTCATCGTCGATAATCGGCATCCACGTGTGACGCTTAGATGACGGCGAAGCCGGTTGAAACCGGCTTCTCGCATGCATAGACAAGGCCTTTATCGCTCAGACGACCTCCCGGGCTTCCCATGTCCCTTTTGGATGCGATCCGCAACCCGGAAGACCTGCGCCGGCTCGGCCGCGCGGAGCTCCCGCGCCTGGCGGACGAGCTCCGGGCCGAGACGATCGCCGCCGTCTCGGTCACGGGCGGGCATCTCGGCGCGAGCCTCGGGGTGGTCGAGCTCACGGTCGCCCTGCACTCCGTCTTCGACACCCCCCGCGACCGGCTCGTCTGGGACGTCGGCCACCAGGCCTATCCGCACAAGATCCTCACAGGGCGCCGCGACCGCATCCGCACCCTGCGCCGGAGCGGCGGCCTCTCGGGTTTCACGAAGCGCGCGGAGAGCCCGTACGATCCGTTCGGCGCGGCCCACGCCGCGACCTCGATCTCCGCCGGGCTCGGCATGGCGGTCGCCCGCGACCTCGCCGGCGGCGACCACCACGTCGTCTGCGTCATCGGCGATGGGGCGCTCTCTGCCGGCATGGCCTACGAGGGCCTCAACAACGCCGGCGCGCTCGGATCGCGCCTCGTCGTCGTCCTCAACGACAACGGCATGTCGATCGGCCCGCCCGCCGGGGCGATGGAGGAGTGCCTCGACCGCGGCCGCACCGGCTCAGACGCGTCGCGCGGCCCGCGGGGGTTCTTCGAGGCGCTCGGCTTCGCCTATGGCGGCCCCGTGGACGGCCACGACCTCGCCGGCCTCGTACCGGCTTTGGAGGCCGCTCGGAACGCGCAGGGACCCGTCGTCGTCCACGTCCTCACCCGCAAGGGCAAGGGCTACCCGCCCGCGGAGCGCGCCGCCGACTGCTACCACGGCGTCGGCCCGTTCGACCCGGCCACGGGCGAGCAGGCGAAGGCCGGGGGCCAAGCCCCGAGCTACACCCGCGTATTCGCCGAGAGCCTGATCGAAGCCGCGCGGGCGGACGAGCGGATCGTCGCCGTGCATGCCGCCATGCCCTCGGGCACCGGCCTCGACCTGTTCGAGCGCGCCTTCCCGGCCCGCACCTTCGACGTCGGCATCGCCGAGCAGCACGCGGTGACCTTCGCGGCGGGCCTCGCCGCCGACGGCCTGCGGCCGTTCTGCGCCATCTACTCGACCTTCCTGCAGCGGGCCTACGACCAGGTCGTGCACGACGTCGCCATCCAGAAGCTGCCGGTGCGCTTCGCGATCGATCGGGCCGGGTTCGTCGGCGTCGACGGGCCGACCCATGCGGGCTCGTTCGACCTCGCCTTCCTCGCCTGTCTGCCGGATGTCGTGGTCATGGCCGCCGCCGACGAGGCCGAGCTCGTCCACATGGTGGCGACCGCCGTGGCCCACGATTCGGGCCCGATCGCCCTGCGCTACCCCCGCGGGGAAGGGACCGGTGCGCCCCTGCCCCCGGCCGGAACGCCACTCCCGATCGGACGGGGGCGCGTCCTGCGCGAGGGCGGCCGCGTGGCCCTGCTGTCGCTCGGCACGCGCCTTGCCGCGGCCCTCGCCGCGGCCGACCGGCTCGACGCCCGCGGCCTGCCGACCACCGTAGCCGACGCCCGCTTCGCCAAACCCCTCGACGCGGAGCTGATCC
>DATLFZ010000118.1:0-7288 GCA_035540795.1 Beijerinckiaceae bacterium
GCGATCTACATGGCCGAGCTCGCGCTGGAGGCCGGGATCCCGGCCGGGCTCGTCAACGTCGTCCTCGGCGACGGTCCGACGACCGGCGCCGCGCTCACCGGCCATCCGGACGTGGCCAAGGTGAGCTTCACCGGCTCGACCGCGGCCGGCGCGGCGATCATGGCGAACGTCGCCCGGACCGGCATCAAGCCGGTGACCCTAGAACTCGGCGGAAAGAGCCCGCAGCTCGTGTTCGCCGACGCGGATCTCGACCTCGCGGCCGCGGCGATCGCCCGCAGCATCCTCGCCAATGCCGGACAGGCCTGCGTCGCCGGGTCCCGCCTCATCGTCGAGCGCAAGGTCGCGGAGGCGCTCGGAGACGCGATCGCGCGGCGCATGGGCGACGTCGCGCCCGGCCCGACCTGGCACGAGGCCACCCAGTATTCGCCGATCATCTCCGAGCGCCAGCTGACCCGGATCGACACGATCGTGCGGAGCGCGACCGCCCGGGGCGCCGAATGCGTCGTGGGCGGCAGGACGATGGATCGGGAGGGCTACTTCTACGAGCCGACGCTCCTGCGCGGCGTCGATGCCGGCTCCCCCGCCCTCACGGAGGAGATCTTCGGGCCGGTGCTGACGATGCAGGTCTTCGACGACGAGGAGGAGGGGCTCGCGCTCGCCGACCACCCCACCTACGGGCTCGCGGCCGGGCTCTACACCCGCGACCTGTCCCGCGCCCTTCGCGTCACGAGATCGCTCCAGGCGGGAACCGTCTGGGTGAACCGCTACGGACGCTCCCGCGACCACATCCTCCCGACCGGCGGCTACAAGCATTCCGGCGTCGGGAAGGATCTGGGCCGGGAGGCGTACCTCGCCAATCGCCGCATCAAGAGCGTGCTCATCGATCTCTAGGGGAGGACGCCGCCGCGGGCGCTTCGACCCGGCCGGCGCAGCGGGGCTCGCCGCCCCGCGACACGATGCGAGGAGAACGCGCCGCCCCGTCGAGCTTCCGAGGGGCCGGCGGTGGGGCCGGACAGCAACAGCGAGCGGAGGACACGAGAGATGAAGCGGTTGAGCGACGAGGCATTGTTTCGCCAGCAGGGGCTGATCGGCGGCGTCTGGCGGGAGGCGTATACGGGGGCGACGGTCGACGTGATCGACCCGGCGAGCCTCGAAACGCTCGGCACCGTGCCCGACATGGGCCGGGACGAGACCCGCGCCGCGATCGACGCGGCGGCGAAGGCGTTCAAGGGCTGGAAGGCGACGCCCCATGCCGAGCGCGCCGCCCTGCTCGAGCGCTGGCACGACCTCATGCGCGCGCACGAGGAGGATCTCGCCCGCCTGCTGACGCTCGAACAGGGCAAGCCGCTCGCCGAGGCGCGGGGCGAAATCCGCTACGGGGCGTCCTTCGTGAAGTGGTTCGCGGAGGAGGCCCGCCGGATCAACGGCTCGACCATCCCGTCGCCGACGGCCGACCGGCGCATCCTGGTGCTGAAGGAAGCGGTCGGCGTCTGCGCGATCGTCACGCCGTGGAATTTCCCCAACGCGATGATCACGCGAAAAGTGGCGCCGGCGCTGGCCGCCGGTTGCACGGTGGTCGTCAAGCCGTCCGAGTTCACGCCCTTCTCGGCCCTCGCGCTCGGGGTCCTGGCGGAACGGGCCGGGATCCCGGCCGGCGTGATCAACATCGTGACCGGCATGCCCGCGGAGATCGGCCAGGAGCTGATGGCGAACGAGACGGTGCGCAAGATCTCCTTCACCGGCTCCACCCGCGTCGGCGCGCTCCTGATGCGAGGGGCGGCCGACGGCATCAAGAGGCTCAGCCTCGAACTCGGCGGCAACGCCCCCTTCATCGTCTTCGACGACGCCGACCTCGACCTCGCGGTGGAGGGCGCCATCACGTCGAAGTTCCGCAACGGCGGCCAGACCTGCGTCTGTGCGAACCGCATCCTCGTCCAGGCCGGGATCTACGACGCGTTCGCGGCGCGGCTCGCCGCCCGGGTCACGACGATGAAGGTCGGGGCGGGAATCGACGAAGGCGTCGCCATCGGGCCCATGATCAACGCGGCCGCGATCGAGAAGATCGACCGGCACGTGGCGGACGCCCTGGCCAAGGGCGCGCGGATCGTGGCGCGGAGCGAGGCCGTCCCGGAAGGGCGGCAGTTCGCCCGCCCGATCGTGCTCGGCGAGGCGACGACCGACATGCTGCTGGCCTCGGAGGAGACCTTCGGGCCGGTGGCGCCGCTGTTCCGCTTCGAGACCGACGAGGAGGCGATCGCCGTCGCCAACGGCACGCCGTTCGGCCTCGCCGCCTATTTCTACACGCAGAGCCTGAAGCGGTCGTGGCGGGTCGCGGAGGCGCTCGAGTTCGGGATGGTCGGGCTCAACACGGGCCTGATCTCGACCGAGGTCGCGCCCTTCGGCGGCGTGAAGCAGTCGGGCCTGGGCCGGGAGGGTTCGCAGCTCGGGATCGACGAGTATCTCGAGGTCAAGACGCTCCACGTCGGCGGGCTGAATTAGCCGAGACGCCCCGCCCCGACGGCGGATCGGCAACGAGAAAGGGGCGGCCGAGCCGCCCCTTTTGCATTCGGTCCTGCGGATCCCGCGGACGAGCGCGAAGGAAGCCCGGCTCAGGCGATCTTCCGCAGGGGCTTCAACCCGACGGCGGCGGCGAGCCCGCCGACATCGCTGACCTCGGTGTACTCGTAGAAGGGGTTGGGCGGCTCGTGGCCGCGGTTCACCCAGACCTTGCTCTTGATGCCGAGGTCGTAGGCGGTCATGAGGTCGTAGCGGAACGAGGAGGACACGTGGGTGATGTCCTCCGGGCCGCAGCCGAGCTTGTCGAGCATGTACTCGAAGCCGCGCATGTGCGGCTTGTAGGCACCCGTCTCTTCCGCGGTGATGACCATGTGGAAGGGCGCCCCGAGCTTGTCGACGTTCGACATGATCAGGCTCTTCATCGAGTTCGATAGGATCACCAGGGGGATCTCCTTGGCGACTTCGGCGAGACCCGCCGGCACGTCGGGGTGCGGACCCCATGTCGGCACTTCTTCGTAGATGCGCCGGGCGTCCTCGGGCCGGAAGGGGACGCCGTTGCGCCTGCAGGTGCGCTCGAGCGCGTTGTGCACGACCTCGGCGTAGGGCTTCCAGGCGCCGAGGACCTCGTCCAGGCGATACGCCGAGAAGTTCTCGATGAACCGGGCCATCGCCGCCGGCGACAGCCGCTCCCCGTAGATCCGTCTCGCCGCGCCGGCCATGTCGAAGTTCGTCAGCGTGCCGTAGCAATCGAACGTGATGTATTTCGGCCGAAACTTGCTCATCGCCTCTCCCTCCAGGCTGGCTCGCTCTCGCGAGGCTGTGCCGGCCACGACCATAGGAGGATCGGGCGGGACCGGTGTCCGCATCGGGCGCCGGCGGGAGCACATGCTTTCGCATTTCGAGGGCCTCGCGGCAGGGACTGCCGGGCAGGGGAGAAACGGTGCCGGAGAGGGCGTGCGGGCTCACCCTGACCCTCTCCCCGCCTGGGCGGGGAGAGGGATTCCGCGGCCGTCCCCATCCTCCTCGGACGGCGCGACGGCCCCGATCCGAGGATCGCAGGGGCCCCGACGGCGCTCTCCGGGCCGGGGTCGGCACAACGTGCGGCGGCGTCCGAGAAGTTCGGTGGAAACGCGTTCGGGGCGGCCGATCCTCGGGACGAATTGCCGGCCGGGCGGCCCTAGCTTCGCGGCCGTCCACAGTGTCCCGGAAAGCGATGACCGTAGGATCGATCGAGCTCGAAGCGATGACGCCGGAGCACCTGGACGGGGCCCTCGCCCTGTCCCGCCAGGCCGGCTGGCCGCACCGCCGCGCCGACTGGGAGCTCGCCCAGGCGCTGAGCCAGGGCGTGGTCGCGGTGGAGGACGGGCGCGTCGTCGCAACCACCCTGATGACGCCCTACGGGGACGATGCGGGCACGATCAACATGGTCGTCGTCGACGAGGCGGCGCGCGGTCGCGGTCTCGGCCGGATGCTCATGGAGGCGGCCCTCGCCCGGGCGGGGGCGCGCACCTGCTACCTCGTGGCGACCCCGGAGGGGCTGCCGCTCTACGAGAAGCTCGGCTTCGTCGCGACGGGGACGATCGCGCAGCACCAGGGCGAGGCGGCGCCGGTCGGCGCGCCGGACGGGGTGAGCTGGGCCGAGGCGCACGACCACCCGCGCCTCGCGAGCCTGGACCGCGCCGCCTTCGGCCACGACAGGTCCGCGCTGATGCAGGCTCTGCGTGCGACGGCGAGGTTCGCGGTCCTCCGCGAGGGGAGCGCGGTCGAGGCTTTCGCGGCGATCCGGCCGTTCGGTCGAGACCTCGTGATCGGTCCCGTGGTGGCGCGGAGCGCCGCCGAGGCGAAGCTGCTCGTCGGGTTCCTCCTCGCGCACCACCGGGGCCGGTTCGTCCGCCTCGACACGGACAGCGCGACGGGCCTCGCGGATTGGCTGGTCGAGCGCGGACTGGCTCGCGTGGGCGGCGGCATCGCCATGCGCCGCTCCGGGGAGCCGCCGCGCGCGCGAGCGGGACGTCACCGGACCTACGCCCTGGTCAATCAGGCTCTGGGCTGAATGTGGAGAATGCCATGCTGAGCAACTCGCTGATCGAGCTCGATCGCGCCCACCTCGTCCATCCGGTCGCGTCCTATCGCGGCCACGAGAAGACGGGCGTGCGGGTGCTGACATCCGCGAAGGGCGCGACGGTCACCGACGCATCCGGACGGCGGCTGCTCGACGGGTTCGCGGGCCTGTGGTGCGTCAACGCCGGCTACGGGCAGGATTCGATCGTCGAGGCCGCCACGCGGCAGTTGCGGGAGCTCCCCTACGCGACCGGCTATTTCGGGCTCGGCTCCGAGCCGGCCATTCGCCTCGCCGCCAGGCTCGCGGAGCTCGCGCCCGGGGATCTGAACCACGTCTACTTCACGCTGGGCGGCTCGGACGCGGTCGACAGCACGATCCGTTTCGTCCGCTACTACCATCACGCCCGGGGCACGCCGCGAAAAGACCAGTTCATCTCGGTCGAGTACGGCTATCACGGATCGTCGACGACCGGCGCCGGCCTGACCGCGCTCCCGGTCTTTCACGCCGGCTTCGGGGTGCCCTACGAGTGGCAGCACAAGATCCCGTCCCACTATCCCTACCGCAACCCCGTCGGGTCCGATCCGCAGGCGATCGTCGACGCGTCCGTCGCGGCCCTGCGGGCCAAGATCGCGGAGATCGGGGAAGATCGCGTCGCCGCCTTCTATGCGGAGCCGATCCAGGGCTCCGGCGGCGTGCTGGTGCCGCCGACGGGCTGGCTCAAGGCCATGCGCGCGGTCTGCAAGGAGCACGACGTCCTGTTCGTCGCCGACGAGGTCATCACCGGTTTCGGCCGCACCGGCCCGCTCTTCGCCTGCGAGGAGGAGGAGGTGGCGCCGGATCTCATGACCACGGCGAAGGGCCTGACCTCCGGCTACGTTCCCATGGGCGCCGTCCTCATGTCCGACCACGTCTACGACACGATCGCGGACGGCGCCGGCGCGGCGATCGTGGGGCACGGCTACACCTACTCGGCCCACCCGGTGAGCGCGGCGGTCGGGCTCGAATGCCTGCGCCTGTACGAGAACGGGCTCCTCGACAACGGGCGCAAGGCCGGCAGGCGCCTGATGGCCGGCCTCCGCGCCCTCGCCGACCATCCGCTGGTCGGGGACGTGCGCGGGCGGGGCATGCTGGCCGCGATCGAACTCGTCACCGACAAGGAGCGCAAGACGCCGCTCCCGGCGGCCGCCGATCCGGGGCGGCGCATCCTCGACCGCGCCTGGGACAACGGCCTCATCGTGCGGGCCTTCGCCCATGGCGTGCTCGGCTTCGCACCGCCCCTCTGCTGCACCGACGAGGACATCGACGGGATCCTCGAGCGCACGCGCAGGACCCTCGACCAGACCCTCGAGGACCGGGACGTCCGCGCGGCGATGAAGGGGTAGCGCCGCGGCGCGCCCTACTTGGTGAAGATCGCGTCGAGCGGGATGTAGGACTTCACGATCGGCGACTTCAGCACCACGAAGCTGAAGTACTTGTCGATGCCGATGTCCAGCTCGACGAGGCGCTCCATCAGCGACTGGTATTCGCTGATGCCCTCGGTGACGAACTTCATCAGGTAGTCGTACCCGCCCGAGACGAGGTGGCACTCGACGACCGAGTCGATCTTCTCGACCATCGCGAGGAAGCGCGCGAAATCGGCCTGGCGGTGGTTCTTGAGGGTGATCTCGGTGAACACGGTGAGCATCTGGCCGAGCTTGGCGACGTCGATCTGCGCCGAGTAGCCGGTGATGTAGCCTTCCGTCTGGAGGCGCTTGACGCGCATCAGGCACGGGCTCGGCGACAGATGCACCAGGTCGGCGAGTTCGACGTTCGTGATCCTCCCGTTCTTCTGGAGTTCGGACAGGATCCTGATGTCGATCTTGTCGAGCTTCATCGGAAAGCCCCGCTCGGCGTTCGCGCCGCGAACGGCCCGACGGCGCACCGCCCGCGCGAACGATGATAGCCGCGGGGGCTCGGCGCCGACAATCGGGTCGCCGCGGGGGTGAGGCTCGGCTCAGAACTCGGCGACCTTGCCCCAGGCGGCCGTCTTCAGGCGCTCCGGCCGGTACGGACGGGGATCGACGATCGGTTCGCGGCCAGAGACGATGTCGGCGACGACGTGTCCGGCGCCCGGGCCGATCCCGAAGCCGTGGCCGCTGAAGCCGGCGGCGAGGATGAATCCCGGGACGCCTTCGACTTCGCCGATGACGGGGACCCCGTCGGGCGTGCTGTCGATGTAGCCGGCCCAGGCGTCGGAGATCGCGACGCGCGCGAAGGCCGGCAGCAATTCGCAGGCGCGGCGATAGGTCAGGCGGATCTGGCCCATGTCGGGCGCGGGGTCGAGAATCCGGTTCCGCTCCATGGGCGTGACGCCGTCGAGCGGCCATTTCGCCAGCGTCTCGTGGCCCTGCCGCCAGCCCTCCAGTCCCCCCGGGGCGAGGCTGCGCCAGCGGCGGGCGAACATGGGGACGAACTCGCGGGAGAACCGGATCTGCTGCGGTGTGGGATCGACCCGCGCGCGCCCGCTGATCGCCAGCGTGTAGCCGCCGTCCGCGCGCTTCGTCAGCGAGACCTGCGCCGTGTGCAGGGCGTCCGGCAGGCCGGTGGCGCCCGGGGCCACGGCCAGGATGGACGAGCGCACCGAGGCCTGCGGGAACCGGATGCCGAGCTGATGGCAGAAGGAGGAGGTCCACGCGCCGCCGGCCATGACCACGGTCTTCGTCCGGATGG
>DATLFZ010000119.1:0-3257 GCA_035540795.1 Beijerinckiaceae bacterium
CCACCTGGGATTCGCCCGCGCGGGCGGCGACGCGTCCATAGACCTCACGCGCCAGCAGCCGCAGCGGCAGGCCGATGATGCCCGTCTCGTGGCCGAGCATGCGCTCGATGGCGAGATGGGTCTTGCCGGTGTTGGTCGGCCCGAGGACGGCGGTGACGCCGCGCCCGCGCAGCTGGCGAGAAAGCGAACGAGGCATGCGGGGAGCGTGAAAACCCTAGCCGGAACCGCGCGCGAGCGTGCGGATCGGAACAAGCCTGGAACGGAATGGGGCCGAATCGGCGACTCCGGCGGAATCAGGATTCGTTCCGGTCAGGCATATGGGGGTGCGGGCGCGGGAGCGCCACTCGGTCAGCGGCTCGCGAGGTAGGCGGCGAGGATCGCCTCGAGGGACGGGTCGGCGAAGGCGCGCAGGGCCGGGGAGCCGGGGAGCGCGGCGGGCCAGGCCTCGACCATGGCGCGGATGTCGGGCTCGATCGCTTCCGACAGGCCGGCCACCGCGCCGGCGATTCCGAGCCGTTCGAGGAGAGCGGCGGTTTCCCGCGGCGTCACCGTGAGCGAGGGCATTTCGAGGAGGCGCTCGGCGCCGATCCCCGGCACCTCGTCGAGGGCGAGCGCGGCGAGGGCCTCGGCGGCCGCCTCGACCGAGCAGACCGGGATGCGGTGGTCGAGGGGCGCCGGGCAGGCGAAGGGCTCGCCGGCGGCGGCGCGGCGCACGAGGTCGCTGATGAAACCGCCGCCCCCGCGCCCGACCCGCACCCGGCGCACGATGATGGTCGGCAGGCGCAGGATGCGCCCGTCGACGAGGCCGTGGCGGCTGAGATCGAGGAGCAGGAGCTCGGCCGCCCGCTTGCTCGCCCCGTAGGAGGTGGTGGGGACGAAGTCGGATCCGGCCTCATCCCGCGGCATCGCCGCGAGGGTGCTCGCGAGCACGACCCGGGGCGGGCGCTCCGGGCGGGCGAGGGCCTCCAGAAGGTCCAGGAAACCGACGAGGTTGAGCCGCCAGGCGGCCGCGGGATCGCGCTCGCCCGCCATGGTGGTGAGCGCCGCGAGGTGGACGACGGCGGTCACGTCGCCCGCGAGGTCCCGCACGACCTGCGGCGACAGGGACGCGGCGAGATGCCGGGCCCGCGGCGGCAGGTCTTTTGTGGGCGCCGGGTCGAGGACGAGGAGGTCCCGGTCGGGTGCGCGGCGGGCGAGCGCCGCCACCACCTTCGCGCCGACATAGCCGGCCCCGCCGGTGACGAGGATCATACGCCGAAGCCGAACAGGACCGCGATGCCGAGGGCGAGGCCGAGGAGCGCCGGCAAAGGCCGTTCGCCCCAGCGGATCAGGCCGAAGCTGATCAAGGCCACCGCGAGGAGCACCTTCACCGCCGCGAGGAGCGCGAGCCACGGCGTCGCCCCGAGATGCAGCAGCGACGGGTTAGCCACCATGCCGATCGGGATGACGTAGAGGCCGACGCCGATGCGCATCGCCTGCGAAGCGACGGTGAGCCAGGGCGCGCCGGCGATGCCCGCCGCCACGAACACCGTGCCGCAGACCGGCGGGGTGATCGTGCACAGGAGCGCGTACCAGAAGATGAACATGTGGGCGTGGAGCTCGGGCAGGCCGAGCTCGACGAGGGCCGGTCCGGCGACGGCGACGCAGATCAGGTACGCCGCGGTGGTCGGCAGCTCCATGCCGAGGACCAGCGCCGCGGCGGCGGTGAGCAGCAGCGCGACCCAGAGCTGCCCGCCGGACAGGCCGATGATGAGCGACGTGATCTTCACCCCGAGGCCGGTGGCATTGAACACGCCGACGATCAGCCCGGCGCAGATCAGGATCGCGGCGATGAGCGCGATCTGCCGCGCCGCCGAGACGAGGCCCTCCATGAAGCGGCCGGCGAAGCGCACCAGGGACGGCCGCAGGCGGGAATCGAAGGGCAGGCCGACGAGGGTCCCGAGCGTCGCCGCCATTGCCGAATAGGCCGGCGAGCGGCCCATGAAGATCAACAGGAGGATCAGGAGGCCGAGCGGCAGGAGGAAGAACGGGGCCGAGCGCAGCACCGCCGGCCAGCCCGGCAGCTCGTGCGGCGCGAGCCCTTCGAGGCGGAAGCGCTGCGCGAAATGGTGGATGCCGATCCAGGCGACCGCGAAGAACAGGAGGCCGGGCAGGAGCGCCGCCACCGCGATCTCGGCGAAGGGGGTGCGCAGGAGCTCGGCCATGATGAAGGCGCCCGCCCCCATCACCGGCGGCATGATCTGGCCGCCGGTCGAGGCGACCGCCTCGGTCGCGGCGGCGAAGGGCGGCGGATAGCCCATCCGCTTCATGGCCGGGATGGTGATCGAGCCGACCGAGGCGACGTTGGCCGAGGCGGAGCCGGAGATGGTGCCGTAGAGGGCCGACGCGAGGACCGCGACCTTGGCGGCACCCGCCTGGAAACGCCCGGCGAGCTGGGTCGCGAGCGCCATGAAGCCCGTCCCCGCCTCGCCGACCGACACGAAGGCGCCCAGAATCATGAACGGCACGATGAGGTCGATGGAGATGCCGGTGAGGGAGCCCCACAGGCCGCCCTCGGCGATAACCATGCTGCCGAGGAAGTAGTCCGCCGGCAGGCCCGCATGCCCCAGCGTCCCGGGCAGGAGGTGGCCGTAGAAGCCGTAGAGGATGCACAGCACCGCCACCGCGGGCAGGACCGGCTGCACGGCACGGCGCGCCATCTCGAGCACGACGAGGATCAGCGCCGCGGCGAGGGCGTACTGGAAGACGCCCCCGTCGAGCGCCCCGTACTGGTCGACGAGGCGGGGCCGGTCGAGCATCACGTAGAGGCACGCCGCCATCCCGATCGCGCACACGACCCAGCCGCTCCACCGGGCGAATGGCGTGCGCGCCTGCGCGAAGACGAAGATCCAGGGCAGCGAGGCGAAGAGGTGCAACTGCCGGCTGATCAGATTCGGCACCAGCGCGCCCATGATCAGCCACACGTGCAGGCCGACGGTCGCCGCCGCGGCGACGACCAGCACGGCCCGGCCGAAAGCGGGCTCGTCGACCGGGGGCGCGAGCGCGCCCCCGGCCCCGACCACCGGCTGGGTCACGAAAGAGGCCCTCGAGCCTGAGCGGCCGGGCTCACTTCATCGCGTCGGGGATCGCGATCCCGGCCTCGGCGTAGTAGCGCAGCGCCCCCGGGTGCAGCTTGGTGCCGAGCTGCGCCACCATCTTGGGATCGATGCCCTTCCACCACGGGTTCTTGGCCGCCATGGCGTCGCGACGGGTCCAGA
>DATLFZ010000120.1:0-9502 GCA_035540795.1 Beijerinckiaceae bacterium
GCACCGGATCTTCGTCCACGGCGGCGTCGACCCGGACCTGCCCGTCGAGGAGCAGGATCCGGAGGTGCTCGCCTGGAAGCGCTACAAGGACGAGGACGAAGGCGGCCACGGCGCGCGCCACGTGGTGCACGGGCACCAGCCGATCGAGGACGGACCGCTCCTCAAGCGCGGGCGCACCGACCTCGACACGCTCGCCTGGGCGACCGGCCGCCTCGTGATCGGCGTCTTCGACGACGACGCGCCCGGCGGCCCCGTCGACCTCGTCGAGATCCGGGGCGCGCCGCACGGCTGAGGCGCGCGATCGAGCGTTGCCTTTCGGGTCGCGCTCGGCTTTTCTCCGCTCGCCTCGAATCCGCCGGAGCCCCCGTGATCGGCGCCACGACCCGACCCGGAACCCTCTCCGGCGCCCTGGCCTTCCTCGCGCCGCTCGTCGCCCTCGTGGCGATCTGGCAGGCGGTCGTCACGATCTTCGACGTGCATCCGGGGGTGTTCCCGGGCGTGCCCGCGGTGGTGCGGGCCGGCATCGAGAGCATCCGCGACGGAACGCTGTTCGTCCACGTCGGCGCGAGCTTCGCCCGCGTGCTCGTCGGCACCGGCCTCGCCCTCGTCGCGGCGATCCCGCTCGGCATCGCCATGGGGGTCAGCCCGGTCGTGTCGAGCCTCTTGACGCCGCTGTTCCGGTTCTTCTCGGTGCTCGCCGGGATCGCCTGGATCCCGATCGCGACCCTCTGGTTCGGCTACGGCTTCGGCGCCATCACCTTCGTGATCTTCAACGCCGTCTTCTTCATCGTCGCCTACAACACGCTGCTCGGCGTCTCGACCATCCCGATGCCGCTGCGCAACGCCGCCGCCTCCCTCGGGGCGGGGCGGATGGCGATGCTGACGCAGGTGCTGCTGCCCGGGGCGCTGCCCAACATCGTCACCGGCATCCGCACCGGGCTCGGCTTCGCCTGGCGCGGGCTCATCGCCGCCGAGATGATCGCGACCAACGTGGGCCTCGGCTACATGCTGTTCCTCGCCCGCGACTTCTACCGGACCGAGGTCATCGTGTTCGGGATGATCGTCATCGGCATCCTGTGGCTCCTCATCGACCGCCTGCTGCTCGCGCCCCTCGAACGGGCGACGATCGAGCGCTGGGGCATGGTGCGCGCATGAACCCGGCCCTCGCCGCCTGGAGCCTCTACATGCGCGCCACGGCGCGGGTGCCGGCGGTGCGCGCGTTCGTGCCGTTCGTTCCCGTCATCGCCCTGTGGGCGATCGTCGCCGAGGCGGAGGTCTTTCCGCGGGTGTTCTTCCCCGGCCCGGCCGAGGTGGTGCGCTCCTTCGTCGACCTCACCTGGAAGGGCATCCTGCCGGCCTACCTCCACGACAGCGCCATGCGCCTCCTCGTCGGGGCGCTCGCCGGCATGGCGATCGGCATCCCCCTCGGGCTCCTGATCGGGCTGAGCCGGCGGGCGCACGCGGCGTTCTGGCCGATCCTTCTGTTCTTCCAGGCGATTGGCGACATCGCCTGGCTGCCGATCCTCCTGATCTGGTTCGGCTTCGGCCTCACCACCATGACCTTCGTCATCGTCTACACGGTGCTGTTCCCGGTCGTGCTCAACACCGTGCTCGGGGTGCGCTCGATCCCGACCGACATGCACCGGGCGGCGCAGAGCCTCGGCGCCTCCCGCGCCCGCATCCTGTGGGAGGTGGTGCTGCCGGGCTCCCTGCCGAACCTGATCACCGGGCTGCGCAACGGCCTCGGCTACGGCTGGCGCGCGCTCATCGCCGCCGAGATGATCGTCGGCACGAGCGGCATCGGCTTCCTGATGTTCGACGCCAGGCGCGCCGGCTCGGTGGTCGAGATCATGCTCGGGATGATCGTGCTCGGAATCCTCTGGTACATCGTCGACGCCTGGATTCTCGCGCCGATCGAGCGCGCGACCGGGCAGCGCTGGGGAATGGTGACGCGGTGAAGAGCCTGACCATCCGCAACCTGCAGAAGACCTATTTCGACCCCTACAAGGGGACGAAGGTCGAGGCGGTGCGCGACGTCTCCCTCGAGGTGCGCGAGGGCGAGTTCGTGTCGATCGTCGGCCCGTCCGGCTGCGGCAAGAGCACGGTGCTGAACCTCATCGCCGGCTTCATCGCCCCGACCGGGGGCGAGATCCTGGTCGACGACCGCCCGGTCCGCGGCCCGGGCCCCGACCGGGGCGTGGTGTTCCAGTCCTTCGCCCTGTTCCCGTGGAAGACGGTGCTCGACAACGTCGCCTTCGGCCCCAAGATGCGCGGCATCGGGAAGGCGGAGCGCGAGGCGACGGCGCGCGAGTTCCTGGCGCTCGCCGGCCTGTCGCACGCCGCCGACCGCTACCCGAACGAACTGTCGGGCGGCATGCAGCAGCGGGTCGGCGTCGCCCGGGCGCTCGCCAACGAGCCCGACGTGCTCCTCATGGACGAGCCCTTCGCCAGCGTCGACGCGCAGACCCGCATGACGCTGCAGGAGGAGCTCACCCGCATCTGGCAGGAGCGGCGCCCGACCATCGTCTTCATCACCCACGACGTCGGCGAGGCGGTCTTCCTGGCGAACCGGGTGGTGGTCCTGTCCAAGGGCCGCATCCTCGACGAGGTGGCGATCGACCTGCCGCGGCCGCGGCGCTGGGACGACCTCGTCGAGAGCGACGCCTTCAAGACTCTGTCCGGCCGCGTGCTCCACCTCGTGCGGTCCGCATGAGCCTCCTGCGGGCGATCCTCGCCTCGGCCCGGGGCCGCGTGGTCCTCGGGGTGGTCGCGCTCTATCTCGCCTTCCAGCTCTGGATGGCGCTGGCCGCGCCGGGGAAGATCGCCCCCTTCCCGGGCGACCGCGAGCGCGTCAACGTCCTCGTGACCCTGCCCTTCACCCCCGAGCGCTTCCACGTCCTCGTCTTCCAGGGCTATGGTAGGGTCTCGGGCACCACCGACGACGCGGTCGAGATCCGCGGCGTCCGGCGAACCGACCTGCGCGCCATCGCCCGGCACTACTGGGTCCGGCGCGTCGAACCGCTGCCACAGGGAGGATGACACGACATGAAAAGGATCGTCGCGCTCGTCTGCCTGCTCCTCGCCACGCCGGCCATGGGGCAGACGATGACCAAGCTCCGCGCCGGCATGGTCACCGGCATCGACCAGATCGGCCTGCCGATCGCCCTCGAGCGGGGCTTCTTCGAGAAGCACGGCCTCGACGTCGACATCGCCCGGCCCTACGCCACCGGCGTCGACGCGCTGAACGCGCTCCAGGCCGGCGAGAGCGAGATCGTCCAGGTCGGTGTGCCGATGATCGGGGCGGTCCTGCGCGGCATGGACCTCGTGGCGCTCGGCAACTACAGCGGCAGCGCCACCAAGATGGGCTCCGACGCCACCATGGCCCTGATCGCCCGCGAGGATTCGGGCATCAAGAAGGGCGACCTCGCGAGCCTCAAGGGCAAGCGCATCGCCGCCTCCTTCGGCACCATCAACCACCTCTACATCCTCGCCCTGCTCGAGAAGGGCGGGCTCACGCCGAACGACGTGACCCTCGTCAACACGCCGCCTCCCGACATGACGGTGGCGCTCCTGTCGAAGGGCATCGACGCCTTCTCGGGCTGGGATCCGTGGCCGATCGTGGCGCAGCGGGACGTGCCGGGCGCGATCGAGGTGATCCGCGGCGGCGACGTGATCTCCTATCTCGGCTTCAACGTGGCGCTCCGCCCCTGGGTCGAGAAGAACGGCGAGACCATCGAGAAATTCCTCGCCGCCGTGTCCGAGGCCGACAAGTGGATGCGGGCGAACCCGAAGCAGGCGGCGCAGGTCGCGACCCGCTGGATCCCGGGCCTGCGGGCGGAGGTGGCGGAGGCCGCCATGGCCTACAACATCGAGCAGAACGACCGCCGGCTCTCGGCGCACAACTACCGCGCCCTGCACAGCGCCCAGGAGCGCCTGCACCGGCTCGGCTTCATCAAGTCGACCTTCGACGTGAACAAGCACATCGAGCCGAAGCACATCCTCAACGTGATGCAGAAGCACCCGGACCTGTTCGCCGACCTGCCGCCGATCCCCGAGGACGCGCGCATCGGCAAGGACTTCGTGTTCAAGCCCTGACGCCGAGGCATCGCTCCCGGAGGGCGCCCCGCCGGGCGCGCTCCGGGCTCCGTCCGCGGGCGGGCCCCGGATCCGATTGGTCGCGGGGGCCGTTTGCGCCTATCCTGCCGGACGGAGAGCCCGCATGAAGCAGCCCGGACCCGACCATCCGATCGCGCTCGAGCCGGCGGGCAAGCGCGTGCGCGTCGTGCTCGGCGGCGTCATCGTCGCCGAGACCACCCGCGCCCTCACCCTCAAGGAGGCGGCGCTGGCGCCGGTCCACTACATCCCGCGGGAGGACGTCGCCATGGACCTCCTCGACCGGAGCGACCACGCGAGCCACTGCCCCTACAAGGGCGACGCCGCCTATTTCACCGTCACCGCCGGCGGGGTCACGGCCCGCAACGCCGCCTGGACCTACGAGGCCCCCTTCGCGGCCGTGGCGGGGATCGCCGGCCGGATCGCCTTCTATCCGCACAAGGTCGACGCCATCGAGGAACTCGGGTCGTGAACGGTTTCGCCTTCGATACCGTCCCGTCGATCGTCTTCGGGTCCGGGGCGAGCGCCCGGGCGGGCGCGATCGCCGGCCGGTTCGGCCGCCGCGCGGCCCTCGTCAC
Source organism: Beijerinckiaceae bacterium (assembly GCA_035540795.1). GTDB lineage: Bacteria > Pseudomonadota > Alphaproteobacteria > Rhizobiales > Beijerinckiaceae > JAJKJG01. The sequence goes on from DATLFZ010000120.1 coordinate 4,692, forward strand.
CGACGCCGGCGTGGTGCGGGCCGGGCTCGTCGAGCCCGCGGTCGCCTCCCTGCGCGAGGCCGGGATCGCGGTCGCGGTCCACGACGGAGTCGTCGCCGATCCCCCCGAGACGGTGGTGACGGCCGCCGTGGAGGCCGCCCGCGCCCACGGCGCCGACATGGTCGTCGGCCTCGGCGGCGGCTCGTCCCTCGACGTGGCGAAGCTCGTCGCCCTGCTGCTGCGCAGCGGCGAGGCGCTCGCCGACATCTACGGCGTCGGCAACGCCAAGGGACCGCGCCTGCCGCTGATCCTCGCGCCGACCACCGCCGGCACCGGCTCCGAGGCGACGCCGATCTCGATCGTCACCACCGGCGCGCACGAGAAGAAGGGCGTGGTCTCCCCCGTCCTCCTCCCGGACGTCGCCCTCCTCGATCCGGACCTCACCCTCGGCCTGCCGCCCCACGTCACCGCCGCCACCGGCGTCGACGCCATGGTCCACGCCATCGAGGCCTACACGTCCAAGAGCCCGAACAACAATCCGGTGTCGCGGGCCCTCGCCTGCGAGGCCCTGCGGCTGCTCGGCCGCAACATCCGCCGGGCGGTCCACCACGGCTCCGATCCGCAGGCCCGGGCGAACATGCTGCTCGGCTCGCTCCTGGCCGGGCAGGCCTTCGCCAACTCGCCGGTGGCGGCGGTGCACGCGCTCGCCTATCCGATCGGCGGCCGGTTCGGCGTGCCGCACGGGCTCTCGAACGCGCTCGTCCTGCCGGCGGTGATGCGCTTCAACGCGGAAATCTGCTTCGAGGCCTATTGCGAGCTCGCGCCGCACGTCTTCCCCGACCTCGCCGGCGCCGCCGGCCGGCGCGGCGCCGACGCCTTCGTCGAGGCCCTCGCGGCGCTCTCCCGGGACGTCGGCCTCGCGCCGCGCCTGCGCGACCTCGGCATCCCGGCCGATGCGGTGCCGATTCTCGCCGCCGACGCCATGAAGCAGACCCGGCTCCTCGTGAACAACCCCCGCGAGGTCACCGCGGCGGACGCCCGCGCCATCTACGAGGCGGCCTGGTGAGCGAACGCAAGCCCCGCAAGAGCCGGGCGGATTTCGGGCATTTTCGGGCGATCCCGACCCGCTGGATGGACAACGACGTCTTCGCCCACGTGAACAACGTCGTCTACTACTCGTATTTCGACACGGCGGTGAACGCCTACCTGATGGAACAGGGCGTGCTCGACATCGGCAGGAGCCCGGTCGTCGGCCTCGTCGTCGAGACCGGCTGCACCTATTTCGAGAGCGTCGCCTTCCCGGACCTGCTCGAGGCCGGCCTCGCCGTCGAGCGCCTCGGCCGCTCCTCGATCCGCTATTCCATCGCGATCTTCCGCGAGAAGGCCGAGCTCGCCGCCGCCCAGGGCCATTTCGTCCACGTCTACGTGGACCGGGCGACGCAGCGCCCCGTCCCGGTCCCCGCCGACGTCCGCCGCGCCGTCGAGCGCCTGTGACCCCGCGCTCCCCTCTCCCCGCGCGCGGGGAGAGGGCCGGGGTGAGGGGCCGGGTGAGAACGGGCGCCTCTCCGGCGACGCTCCTCCCCTCACCCTGCGACGCTGCAGCGCCCGGTGGGGCGCGATCCTTCTCCCGGCGGGAGAAGGTGGCGCGAAGCGCCGGATGAGGGGCGGACGGTGACGGAAGGGGCTCGCCGGTCGCGCCTCCTGCGGCACCGTTCCGGCCCTCACCCGGTCGACGCTGCCGCGCCGACTCGACCTCTCCCTCCGGGGGCCCCTCCGGGAGAGGTGCGCGTTCCCTCTTCCCGCCGGCGGAAGAGGAGGGGGCGGCCGCGTCGGATGATCACGAGGGGCGCGAGGGGGCTTGCCGGAAGCGTCGGGATGGGGTTGTTGGCAACTTTCGCGACGGCGCGACGCCGGCGCCACCCGTGGAGTGAAACGCACATGAAGAGACGCCAGTTTCTGCAGGCCGGCGCGGCGGTTGCCGCCACCGGCATCGCCGCCCCCGCCATCGCCCAGGGAGCCCCCGAGATCCGCTGGCGGCTGTCCTCGGCCTTCCCGAAGAGCCTCGACACCCTGTTCGGCGCGAGCGAGGGCCTGTCCCGCTACGTGTCCGAGATGACGGAAGGGCGCTTCACCATCCAGCCCTTCGCGCCGGGCGAGATCGTCGGCACGCCGCAGCTGTTCGACGCCATCAGCACCGGCACCGTCGAGATGGGCCACACCGCCTCGTACTACTATTTCGGCAAGGACCCGACCTTCGCCCTGTTCACGGCGATGCCGTTCGGCCCCAACGCCCGCCAGCAAAACGCCTGGTTCTACGCCGGCGGCGGCAACGACATCGCCAACGAGTTCTTCGCCAAGCACAACGTGTTCGCCCTGCCGGGCGGCAACACGGGCACCCAGATGGGCGGCTTCTTCCGCAAGGAGATCAAGACCGTCGAGGACCTGAAGGGCCTGAAGTTCCGCATCGCCGGCCTCGCCGGGCAGATCCTCGCCAAGGTCGGCGTGGTGCCCCAGCAGATCCCGGGCGGCGACATCTACCCGGCGCTGGAGCGCGGCACCATCGACGCGGCGGAGTGGGTCGGCCCCTACGACGACGAGAAGCTCGGCTTCGTGAAGGTGGCGCCCTACTACTACTTCCCGGGCTTCTGGGAGGGCGGCGCCGCGGTCCACTTCATGTTCAACCGCGGCAAGTGGAACGAGCTGCCCAAGCACTACCAGGGGGTCCTGCGCTCGGCCTGCGCCCACGCCAACGTGGAGATGCTCGCCAAGTACGACGCCTGGAACCCGGGCGCCCTGCGCAAGCTCGTCGGCCAGGGCGCGCAGCTGCGGGCCTTCACGCCGGAGGTCATGGACGCCTGCCTCAAGGCGGCGACCGAGGTCTACGAGGAGATCTCGGGCAAGAACGCCGACTTCAAGAAGGTCCACGACGCCCTGCGGCAGGTCCGCAACGAGGGCTACCTGTGGCAGCGGGTGTCGGAGCTCAGCTACGACACCTACATGGCCCAGCGCGCCCGCTGATCCGGGCGGGGCGGCGCGCGTCGGCGCGGCCGCCCCTTGCCGCTCCGCCCGCCCCCCGGCGAGCGGGAGGCGGCCGGGGCTAGGCAGGACGGGCGGGTTTCTGTATAAGCCCGCCCTTCCCATCGAGATTTCTGATGAGCCGGCGCCCGCGCGGGCGGGCGCGGCGGCTCGGGAGCACGAAAATGGCCGTTCCGAAGCGAAAGACCTCGCCGATGAAGCGCGGGCAGCGCCGCTCCGCCGACGCGCTCAAGGCGCCGACCTACGTCGAGGACAAGGATTCCGGCGAACTGCGCCGTCCCCACCACGTCGACCTGAAGACGGGCATGTACCGCGGCCGCCAGGTCCTGAAGGTCAAGACCGAGGCCTGATCCCCGTCGCGGGAGCGTCGCGGCCGGCGCCTCGCGCCGGCCGTTTTCGCGCGTCTAGAGCACCCGTTCGAACCGCGCGGGCCCGGGCGGAGGCGTCGTGCCGTACCGGGCGAGGGCCGAAAGCTCGGCCCGTCGGCGCCGGCGGGCCCCGGCGAGACCCGCCCGGGCGGCGATCAGCTGCGCCAGGAACGGCGCCAGCGGCCGGCCGCCGCCTGCGGCGGCGCCGGGTGGCCCGATCGGCGCCAGGGCGCGGCATTCGTCGGCGGGCAGCAAAACTTCGTTCGCCATGACCGGCACGAGACCCCTTCCGGCCGGCGGCGACGCAACTTCCCGGCCACCCTTTACGCCCTGTTAAGGGCCGCCCCTGCATCGTTTCGGGACAGAAGCGGGCCTGCGCCGCCAGCGCACGGGACCGGTTTCGAACGAGGCGACATCATGGGAGTGTCCGCGCAGCCGCGCAGCGTGGCCCGTTTCTGCGGGCCCGCCCCCTCCCGGGCTCCCCTCGATCCGCGCTCGATCCTCACCTCGATCGGCGAGGTGGTCTACGACTGGGACCTCTCCTCCGACGCCATCGTGTGGGGCGCCAACGCCGGCGAGGTCCTGGGCCTGCGCGACCTCGGCGCCCTCGCCTCCGGGAAGGGGCTCGCCCTCGCCGTCGAACCCGGCAGCGGCCGCACCCGGCACGACGCCATCTTCGGCTGCGCCGAGACCGACCGCGGCAGCGGCGTCCCGTACCGGACCCGCTACGCCCTCCGGCTCGCGCCGGACAAGATCCTGCGGGTCGAGGACACGGGCCGCTGGTACGCCGACGCAGACGGCCGCGCCCTCTTCGCCCACGGGGTGCTGCGGGTCGACCGCTCGGCCGCCGTGCCGGAGCCGGAGGACGGGGTCTCCCGCGAGCGGGCCGACTTCCTCGACTGGATCCGGGCCGACGTGGTCGAGGCGGGCCGGACCCGCCGGCCGCTCAGCCTCCTCGTCGTGGCGGTGGAGGATCTCGGCGGCATCAACGACGCCTTTGGACATTCCGCGGCGGAGGCCGTGCTCGCGGAGGTCGCGGGCCGCGCCCGCCGGGTCATGCGCCGGCGCGACCGCCTCGTGCGCTACGCCGGCAACCGGATCGCCGTGGCCCTCCTGTCCTGCCCGGCCGACCAGGCCTCCCTCGCTGCCGCGAGGTTGGCCCGCGCCGTGGAGGCCGAGCCCGTCGCCACGCCGCGGGGCCCGGCGCCGGTGCGCATCCGCTGCGGCGCCGCCACCGCGCCCGACCACGCCATCGAGGCCCCCGGCCTGCTGCGCCGCGCCGAGGAGGCCCTCGCCGCCGCCCGGCGCCCCGGCGCGGCGCAGCAGGCCGGGGGCCTCGATGGCGTGGTCGGGCGCGGTGGAGGCGCCGCAGCGGATGCGCACCGGCGCCGGGCCCCGCGCCCGACCACGCCATCGAGGCCCCCGGCC
>DATLFZ010000121.1:0-4726 GCA_035540795.1 Beijerinckiaceae bacterium
CCCGCCCGCGCCCACAGGCGCAGCACGCCGCGCCCGTAGAGCCAGTGCACGACGAAGAGCGGCACCAGCACGCGAAAATCGAAGGTCCAGTGGTGCCAGAGATCGCCCGGCCCGACCGGCAGGCCGGGACCGTGGGCGAGCGCCGGCGTGGCGGACGCTGCGAGCGTCGCGGACGTCGCGAGCGCCGCGAGGGCGCGCCTCACGCGGCGCTGGAGGCCCGGGCGCCCGAGCCGACCTTGGCCTCGATCACGTCCCAGATCGCCGCCGCGAGGTCCGGCCCGCCGAGGCGCTTGATCGCCCGCAGGCCCGTCGGCGAGGTGACGTTGATCTCGGTCAGGTTGCCGTCGATCACGTCGATGCCGACGAAGATCAGCCCCATGCGCTTCAGCGACGGGCCGATGGTCTCGCAGATCTCGCGCTCGCGCGGCGTGAGCTCGGTCGGGGTCGCGGCGCCGCCGCGCACCATGTTGGAGCGGATGTCGTTCGCCGCCGGCACCCGGTTGACCGCGCCCGCCGCCTCCCCGTCGACGAGGATGATGCGCTTGTCGCCCGCCGCCACCTGCGGCAGGAACTTCTGGACCACCCACGGCTCCCGGAAGGTGACGCTGAACAGGTCGAACAGGGAGCCGAAATTCGGGTCCTCGACACCGACCTTGAACACCGCCGCGCCGCCGTTGCCGTAGAGCGGCTTCATGACGATGTCGCCGTGCTCGGCCCGGAAGGCCTCGATCTCCGCCCGGTCGCGGGTGATCGCCGTCGGCGGCATCAGGTGGGGGAACTCGGTGACGAACACCTTTTCGGGCGCGTTGCGCACGTTTCCCGGGTCGTTGACGACGAGGGTCTTCGGATGGACCCGCTCGAGGAGATGGGTCGTGGTGATGTAGGCGAGGTCGAAGGGCGGGTCCTGGCGCAGGAGCACCACGTCGACCTCCGCGAGGTCGATGCGGGAGGGCTCGCCGAGGCGGGCGTGCGCCCCCTCCCGGTCCTCCACCGCGAGGGGCTCGGCCCGGGCGACGGTGCGGCCGTCGCGCATGGTGAGGCGGTCCGGCGTGTAGTGCAGGAGCGAATGGCCGCGGGCCTGCGCCTCGAGCAGGAGGGCGAAGGTCGAATCGCCGGCGATCTTGATGCCTTGGATCGGGTCCATCTGGACCGCGACGGTGAGGGTCATGGGGGCCTCCACGGGCCTTATCCGCCGCCCCGGCGCGGCGCGCAAGCGAGGGTCAGGCGGGCAAGGCGAGGAGGTCGAGATGGCCCACCGTGCAGGACGCCTCGCGCCGGTGGGCCAGCCAGTCGGCGACGCGCGCCTCCGGCACGCGCCCGGTCTCGCGCACGGCGGCGGCGACGCCGCGCGCGAGTTCGGCGACGAGGGCCCGGTCGGCGGGGCCGAGCCGCCACGGGCTCGCCCCGGTCTCGACGGTGTAGTCGGCGGCGCAGAAGGCCTCGACGAGGAGCTCGGTCGCGTCCGGGCCGGCGGCGGCCCCAAATCCCTTGTCCCGGTGCTGGTGGGCGTGGAAGGCGGCGCGCATCGCCCCGTCGTCCGGATGCGGCGGCTCCCAGCTTTCCGTGCCGTCGTAGGTCAGGGCCGTGTAGAAGGCGGCGCCGCGCTCCGCGACTGCCTGCACGAAGCGGCCGATCCATTCCGCCGAGACGAGGTCGAACAGGGCGGCCGCGGTGACGAGGTCCGGCTCGCCGAGCACGCGCTCGACGTCGCGGGCGAGGTCGGCCTGGACGAAGGAGACGGCGATGCGGCGGCCGTCCTTGCGCAGGGCGAGGCCGGGCCCGTCCCCGACGGCGTCGGCCCAGGCCGACAGGCGGTCGCGCGCGGCGTCGAGCAGGGCCGGGTCGTGGTCGACGAGGGTCCAGGCCTGCCGCTCCGGCAGCCGGGCGGCCAGCGCGCGCAGGTTCGAGCCGGTCCCGCAGCCGAGGTCGACGACGGCGATCTCCTCGCGGTCGTCGAAATGCCGGGCGAGCTGGCGCAACAGGCCGCCGTGACGGGCGCGGTGGTCGGCCGGCTCGCGGAGCGCGAGCCAGGCGGGGTCGAAGCTCATCGGACCTCCTTCAGCACGCCCGCCACGACGGCGGCCGTGTCGGACCAGCGCGGCAGTCGCCGCCCCGCGTCCCACGACCCCTCGGCGAGCCGGGCGCGTAGCGTCGGGTCGGCGAGGAGGCGCCGCAGCGCGTCCCGCAGGGCGCCGACATCGCCGGGCGGGACCTTCAACGCCGCTCGCTCCGGAACCGTTTCGGCCGCCGCGCCGCCGGTCGAGGCGACGAGGGGCAGGCCGCGGGCCATCGCCTCCGCCAGCACCATGCCGTAGCCCTCGAACAGGGACGGGGACACGAACAGGTCGGCGCGGTCGTAGAGGTCCGCCAGCGCCGCGTCCTCCACCGCCCCGGCGAGGACCACGCGCTCGCCGAGCCCGGTCTCGGCGACGCTCCGCCGCAAGGCCTCGACCGCCGCCCGGTCCCGGTCGAGGCTGCCGGCGATGGTGAGGCGCCAGGGCAGGTCGGCGAGGCCGGCGAGGGCGTCGACGAGGAGGTCGAACCCTTTCCGGGGGGTGACCGCCCCGACCCCGAGAATCTGCGGCGGGTCGCCGGTGCCCCGCGCCCGCGGCGCCGGCTCCGTGCCGGGCTCGGCGACGGCGATGCGGTTCGCGGGAACCCCGTATTCGGTTGCGAGGAGGCGGGCGGTCGCGGCGCTCGCCGCGATCACGCGTCCGGCGCGGGCGAGGGCGTCCCGTTCCGAGGCGTGCAGTTCGGCGCGCCGCGCCGGCGAAATCCCCGTCTCGTGGGCGAGGGGGTGGTGGACCAACACGACGAGCGGGGCCGCGACGCGGGCGATCAGGTCCGCCGGCAGGGCGCCGTAGGCGAGGCCGTCGACGAGGAGCCCCGTCTCGGGCGGGACGGACCGCAGCGCCCGCTCGGTCTCGGCGAGGTCGGCTGCGCCGGGGTCCGGAAAGCCGCCCGGCAGCGGGAGGTGGCGCACCGCGATGCCGTGCTCCGGCAGGAGGGCGAGCAGCCGGCGGGCATAGGCGTAGCCGCCGGTCGGGCTGTCGAGATCGCCCGGGACGGCGAAGGCGACCTCACGCACCGACCGGGCCTTCGTACCAGGCCCGGGCCACGTGCGATTCGTGCAGGGTCACGCGGATGCGCGCCACGCCGTCGGAGCCGGGCCCGAGCTCCCCCGCCCGGGCCGCCGCCGCCATGGCGTCGAAGACGTGCTTGGCGAGGAACTCGGTGGTGGTGTTCTTGCCGGCGAAATCGGGCACCTCGTCGAGGTTCTTGTAGTTCAGCGGCCCCAGCGTGCGCTTCAGCGCCTCGTGGGCGCGGCCGATGTCCACCACCACCCCGTCCGGCGTGAGGGAGGGCCGGAAGAAGGCCACGTCCACCACGAAGGTGGCCCCGTGCAGCTTCTGCGCCGGCCCGAACAGCTCGCCGCGGAAGGAATGGGCGATCATGATGTGGTCGCGAACCTCGACGGCGAACATCCGCTCTCCCTTTCGACACACCCTCGTCATTCCGGGGCGCCCCGAAGGGGCGAGCCCGAAACCCATGAACACGACGGTGCCGGAGAATACAACGGCCCCGTCGCGCTTCATCCTCCAGCCGCGGTGTTCATGGGTTCCGGGCTCTTCGCTTCGCGAAGCCCCGGAATGACAGCGGGGGTGCACCCGCCGCCCTTTGTCATTCCGGGGCCGGCGAAGCCGGAGCCCGGAACCCATGAACATCAACCTCGCGGGAGAAACGCGGCGTCTCCGCTGACTCCATCCTCCACCCCCCGTGTCCATGGGTTCCGGGCCCTTCGCTTTCGCGAAGCCCCGGAATGACGGGGGTGTCAGCGGTTGAGCGTGGCGGAGAGGTCGATCCAGTCGGGGTTCATCTCCTCAATGAGGCGGATCTTCCAGTCGCGGCGCCACTTCTTCAGCATCTTCTCGCGGGCGATCGCCTCGTCGATGCGCTCGTAGCTCTCGTACCAGACGAGGCGGTCGACGCCGTAGGTGGCCGAGAAGCCGGGCACCACCTTCGCCTTGTGCTCGCCGACCCGCCGGGCGAGGTCGTTGGTGACGCCGAGATAGAGGGTGCCGTGGCGGCGGCTGGCGAGGAGGTACACGAAGTACGTCATCGCGCACTCCCCTTTGTCATCCCGGGGCGCCCCGAAGGGGCGAGCCCGGAACCCATGAACACGACGGTAGCCGAGAATACAACGGCTTCGTCGCGATTCAGGCTCTACCGCTGGTGTTCATGGGTTCCGGGCTCTTCGCTTCGCGAAGCCCCGGAATGACAGGGGGGGCGCCTCCCCCGTGGGTCCGGGATCGGTAACCCCTTTGTTATTCCGGGGCGCCCTGGAGGGGCGGGCCCGGAACCCATGAACACGACGGTGCCGGAGAATACAACGGCTTCGTCGCGCTTCATCCCCCAGCCGCGGTGTTCACGGGTTCCGGGCTCTTCGCTTCGCGAAGCCCCGGAATGACAGCAGGGGTCACCCGAAGCGCACCACGGTGCCGAGGCCGGGGGCGGCGGGGGCGAGGAGGCGCGGCAGCGCTTCCGGCAGATCGGCGAAGGCGACCTCGTCGGTGATCAGGGCGTCGAGGGCATCGTCGGACAAGAGCGCCAGGGCCTTGTCCAGGCGGCGGCGGTGGCTCCAGCGGGGGCGGCGGGAAGGCGCCACCTGGCCGACCTGGCTCGACGCGAGCCGCAGGCGGCGGCTGTGGAAGGAAAGGCCGAGGGG
>DATLFZ010000122.1:0-16079 GCA_035540795.1 Beijerinckiaceae bacterium
GCGGGCCGGGCATGGGCGGCATGGGCGGCCCGCAGGGCGGTCCCTGGGCGGCGGCGCAGGGCGGTCCGGGCGGCGCACCCGGCGCTCCGGGCGGTCCGGGCCAGCGCGGCGGCTTCCTCGGCACGGCCCTGACCACCGCGGCGGGGGTCGCCGGCGGCATGATGCTCGGCAGCGCGCTCTCGAACGCCTTCGGCGGCGGCAGCAAGCCCGCCGGCACCGAGACTGCCGCGGCGCAGCCCGAAGCCACTCCGGCGAGCCACGACGCCGCCCACGACGCCGGGCCCGACTGGCACGAGGCCTCCTACGACGATGCCGGCGGCTTCGACGACGGCGGCGGCGACTGGGCCTGACCGAGCCCGTTATCCCCTTGCAAACGCCCGCCCTTCGGCGGGCGTTTTCGCGTCAGGAGCCCAGGAGCCCCGCATGGACCGTCCCGACAATTCCGCCCAGAAGGCCGCCCCCGCCTACCGCCTCGCGGCGCTCGACCGCGACTTCATCCTCGGCGATTCCATGCGCGGCGTGCGCTTCATGCTGGAGTTCACGAAGGCGGAGGAGCGCCTGCGCGCCTGGGGCGTGCGCTCCACCATCGTGGTGTTCGGCAGCGCCCGGGTGCGGCCGCAGAAGGACCTGCCGCGCTCGGACATGGAGCCCGGCCGGGCGCCGCGCTGGTACGAGGAGGCCTGCTGCTTCGGCCGCATCGCCTCGCAGCGCGGCGGCGCCCTGAACGACGGTCCCCTGCGCGACAACGTCATCGCCACCGGCGGGGGGCCCGGGATCATGGAAGCGGCGAACCGGGGCGCCTGGGAGGTCGGGGCGCCCTCGATCGGCTTCAACATCACCCTGCCGCGCGAGGAGGAGCCGAACCCGTATTCGACCCCGGACCTCACCTTCCGCTTCCACTACTTCGCGATGCGCAAGATGCACCTCGCCATGCGGGCGAACGCGCTGGTGGTCTTTCCGGGCGGCTTCGGCACCCTCGACGAGCTGTTCGAGATCCTCACCCTGCGCCAGACCGGCAAGGCGCAGCGCGTGCCGGTGGTGCTGTTCGACCGGGCCTTCTGGACGAGCGTGATCGATTTCGACGCGCTCGCCCGCCACGGCACGATCGCGGAGAGCGACCTCGACCTGTTCGGCTTCGCCGACGATGCCGAGGAGGCCTGGTCGGTGCTCCTCGAACAGGGCCTCGTCATCGGCGGGGAGAACCCGCCGGAGGCGGCCGAGGGGGCGCCGCGGGACCTGGCGTGACGGCGGTCTCCGGGCGTCCGCTCAGGAGCTCCGCCGCCCGCTCGCCGAGATGGCAGGCGGCCGCCCGCTTCGGCCCGCGGCCGGTCAGGGCCGGGCGCTCGACCGGGCAGGGGGCGAAGCAGTGCGGGCAGCGCGGGTGGAAGGCGCAGGCCTTGGGCGGGTCGAGGGGCGAGGGGATCTCGCCGGTGATCGGCACGAAGGTCGCAGCGCCCTGGCCGAGCTTCGGCACCGCCGCCATCAGCGCCGCGGTGTAGGGGTGCCGGGGCGCGGCGTAGACCTCCCGGGTCGGGCCGATCTCGACGATGCGGCCGAGATACATGATGGCGACCCGGTCGCACAGGTGCCGCACGACGCCGAGGTCGTGCGAGATGAACAGCATGGTGAGGTCGAACTCGCGCTTCAGACGCAGGAACAGGTTGATGATCTGCGCCTGGATCGACACGTCGAGGGAGGCGACCGGCTCGTCGCAGACCAGGATGTCGGGCTTCATGGCGAGCGCCCGGGCGATGGCGATACGCTGGCGCTGCCCGCCCGAGAACTGGTGCGGGTAGCGGCGGACCACGTCCCGCGGGAGGCCGACGGTCTCGAGCCAGCGCCCCACATAGGCCTCGGCCTCGCCCCGCGAGACGAGCCCGTGCGTGAGCGGCCCCTCCGCGAGGGCGTCGCCGATGCGCATGCGCGGGTCGAGGGAGGCGAAGGGGTCCTGGAAGACCGTCTGGATGCGGGTGGTGAGTTTTCGCCCGCGCGCAGCGACCGGCCGACCCTCGACGGCGACCCGCCCGGCGCTCGGCGGCATGATCCCGGCGATGATCCGTCCGAGGGTGGTCTTGCCGCAGCCGGATTCGCCGACGAGGCCGAGGGTCTCGCCGCGGCGGATCGCCAGCGAGACGCCGTCGAGGGCCTGCACGGCCCGGGTCTCGACCGCGGCGCCGAACCGCGCGGCGATGCGGTCGCCCAGCGAGAGGTGCGGCGCGAAGCGCTTCGACACCTCCTCGACCGCGACGAAGGCCTCGCTCATGCGGCCTCCGAGCGCGCGAGCGGGTAGTGGCAGCGCGCTGCGCGGACCGCGTCGCCGATGAGATCGGGCATGACCGGGCAGGCGGGCCCCTCGCGCGGGCAGCGGGGCCGGAACGGGCAGCCCTGCGGCAGGTCGAGGAGCGAGGGCGTCGAGCCCGGGATCTGGCGCAGCTCCGCCCCGGGCTCCGCCTGCGAGGGCAGCGAGTCGAGGAGCCCGCGGGTGTAGGGGTGCCGGGGAGCGGCGAGGACCGCCCCGGTCGGCCCGGTCTCGACGATGCGGCCCGCATACATCACCGCGAGCCGGTCGGAGAGGGCCGAGACCACCGCGAGATCGTGCGAGATCCACAGCAGCGACGTGCCGAGCTCGGCGACCAGCGCCCGCATCTCGGCGAGGATCTGCGCCTGGATCGAGACGTCGAGGGCCGTCGTCGGCTCGTCGGCGACGATCACCGGCGGCCGGTGCAGGAGCGCGATGGCGATGCAGACCCGCTGGCGCATGCCGCCGGAGAACTGGTGCGGGTAGTCGTCGATGCGCCCCGCCGCGCCGGGGATGCCGACCCGGTTCAGCACCTCGACCGAGCGCGCCCGGGCGGCGCGGGCGGAGAGGCGCTCGTGGGCGGACAGCGCGAGGCGCATCTGGTCGGCGATGGTCAGGACCGGGTTGAGTGTCGCCATCGGGTCCTGGAAGATCATCGCGATGCGCCGCCCGCGCACCCGCCGCAGCGCCTCCTCGGGCAGCCCGACGAGCTCGGTCCCGTCGAGGCGCACGGAGCCCGCGACGATGCGACCGGGCGGATCGACGAGGCCGAGGAGCGAGAAGCCGGTGACGCTCTTGCCCGAGCCGGATTCGCCGACGAGGCCCAGCACCTCGCCGCGCTCGAGGGCGAAGGAGACGCCGTCGACCGCCTTCACCACCCCCGCCTTGGTGAAGAAATGCGTGGCGAGGTCGCGCACCTCGAGAAGGGCGCTCATCGCTTCAGCCGCGGATTGAGCTGGTCGCGGATCTGGTCGCCGACCAGGTTGATGGCGACGATCAGGACGATCAGCGCGATGCCCGGATAGACCGAGATCCAGTAGCGCCCGCTCATCATGTAGGGGAAGCCGTTGGCGATGAGCATGCCCAGCGACGGCTCGGTCGGCGGCAGGCCGAGGCCCAGGAACGAGAGCGTCGCCTCGAGGGCGATGGCGTTGGCGATCTGCACCGTCGCCACGACGATGAGCGGCGGCAGGACGTTCGGCAGGAGGTGGCGGAACACGATCCGCCGCGCCGGCAGGGGCGTGGCCAGCGCCGCCTCGATGTAGTCCTTGCGTCGCTCCGCCGAGGCCGCCCCGTGCGCCGTCCGGGCGAAGTACGCGTATTGCGCGGCGACGAGGGCGATGACGAGCTGCGTACGCCCCTGGCCGAGCACCGCGACGAGGACGAGCGCCAGCAGGATCGCCGGGAAGGAAAGCTGCAGGTCGACGACGCGCATGATCAGCGCCTCGATCCGCCCGCCCGCATAGGCCGCGACCATGCCGAGCGTCGCGCCGACGGTGAGGGCGGTCGCGCCCGCGATCAGCCCCATCTGCAGGGAGATGCGAAGCCCGTAGACGATGGCCGAGAGGAGGTCGCGCCCCTGCGCGTCCGTGCCGAGGACGTGCGCGTAGCCGTGCGAGCCGACGTAGCCGGGCGGCCGGCGGGCGTCCATGAGGCTGAGATCCGCGATGTCGTAGGGGTTCTGCGGCACCAGCCAGGGCGCGAGCACCGCCGCCAGCACGACGGCGACCACGACGCCGAGCGCCGCGACGGCGATCCGGCTCTCCGCGAAATCGGACCAGAAGACCGCGAGCGGGGTCTGGCGGGCGGCGCTCATGCGGCCTTCGGCCGGCGCAGGCGCGGGTCGAGCAGCGCGTAGGTGAGGTCGACCGTCAGGTTGATCATGATGAACAGGAAGGCGACGAGGACGAGGTAGGCCACCATCACCGGCCGGTCGAGGGTGTTGATCGAGTCGATGATCAGCTTGCCGATGCCCGGCCAGGAGAAGATCGTCTCGGTGACGACCGCGAAGGCGAGGGTCGAGCCGAATTCGAGGCCGAACACGGTCACGATCGGGATCGAGATCAGCTTGAGCACGTGCCGCCGCAGGATGGTGGCGTCGGAAAGCCCGGCGGCGCGGGCGAACTTGACCGTGTCGGTGAGCATCACCTCGCGGGTGCCGGCTCTCGCGAGGCGGATCATCATGGCGAGCTTGAACAGGGACAGGTTCAGGGCCGGCAGCACGAGGTGCCGGAGCCCGTCCAGCGTCAGGAAGCTCCACTCCACGCCGAGCACCCGCACGGTCTGGCCGCGGTTGCCCGCCGGCAGCCAGCCGAGCCAGACCGCGAAGGTGAGGATCAGGATCAGCCCGACCCAGAAGGTCGGCACCGAGAAGCCGAGGATCGACAGGCCCATGATGGCCTTCGCCGCCGGCCGGTCGTGCCGGTAGCCGGCATAGATGCCGAGGGGCACGCCGATCAGGGTGGCGCCGAGCACGGCGGCGAGGGTCAGCTCCAGGGTCGCCGGCAGCCGGCTCATGATCAGGTCGAGCACCGGCATGCCGAAGACGAACGAGCGCCCGAAATCGCCGCGCAGCAGGTTGCCGAGGAAGACGAGGTACTGCTCCCACAGAGGCCGGTCGAGGCCGTAGCGGGCGATGGCGGCGGCGCGGATGTCCTGGGTGGCGTCCGGGGAGATCAGCACGTCGATCGGGTTGCCGACGGCGTAGACGCCCGCGAAGACGAGCATCGACATCACCAGCATGACGATCGCGGCTTGGATCAGCCGCTGGACGATGAAACCGGCCATGATCGCGGCCGCCACCCCGCATTTGCGCAGTTCCCCGCATCGTGACTGGGGAATGCCGTTGCTGCCGAACCCTATCCGCCCCTAGAGTACCGGCACAAGCCGCGCGTCCGTCGCGGCGGGAAGGGGACGACGATGACCATCACCCGCTCTCTGCGCGGCCTCGCGCTCGCCGGCGCCGCCTCGCTCGCGCTCCTGTCCGGAGCCTTCGCCCAGACCCTCACCATCGGCGTGCGCGCCGGCCCCGAGTCGATCGACCCGCACTACACGGCGACCGGCACCCACGCGGAGACGCTGAAGCACGTCTTCGACACGCTGGTCTGGTCCGGCGACAAGCTGCAGCTCGAGCCGCGCCTCGCCGAGAGCTGGAGCCAGATCAACCCGACCACCTGGGAGTTCAAGCTCCGCAAGGGCGTGAAATTCCACGACGGGTCCGACTTCACCGCCGAGGACGTGGCCTCCTCGATCAAGCGCATGCAGACCCTGTCGGGCCCGAACCCGACCCGCATCTACGTGCGGCGGGTGCAGGACACCAAGGTCGTCGACCCGCACACGATCCACGTGATCACCGACGGGCCGGCCCCGACGCTCCCTTACGACTTCATCCGCCTGTTCATCACCTCGACCAAGGCGACGGCGGGGCTCACCCCCGAGAACTCCAACGAGGCCTTCAACGCCGGCAAGGCGGCGATCGGCACCGGCCCGTACCGGTTCGTGTCGTGGACGCCGCGCGAGCAGTTCACGATGGAGCGCTTCGACGAGTATTGGGGCGGCAAGCAGCCCTGGCAGCGGGTCGTGCGCCGGGAGATTCCCAACGACGCCGCCCGCGTCGCGCAGCTGCGCGCCGGCCAGGTGGACATGATCGTGCGCGTGCCCGCCGCCGACGTGCCCACCCTCGAGCGCGACCCGGCTTTCGAGGTGGTCAAGCAGGAGACGGTCTACGTCTTCAACATCGAGTTCGACTTCCGGGAGAAGAGCCCGCTGGTCGCGGCGAAGGACGGCTCCGCCCTGCCGCAGAATCCGTTCCGGGACGCGCGGGTGCGCGAGGCGGTCGACCTCGCCATCGACCGCCAGGCGCTGGCCGAGATCGCCATGGAGGGCCTCGGCAAGCCGGTGACGCAGATGGTCACCTCGAACATCTTCGGCCACGACCCGGCTCTGCCGGAGCTCAAGCCGAACCTGGAGAAGGCCCGCGCCCTGATGAAGGAGGCGGGCTACCCGAACGGTTTCCGCGTCACCTTCAACTTCACCAACGACCGCCTGCCCGGCGACCGGGCCGTCGGCACGGCGGTGGCGCAGATGCTCGCCCGCATCGGCCTCGAGGTGAACGCGGCCGGCCAGCCGGCGGCGGTGATGTTCCCGGCCCGCACCCGCGGCGACCTGTCCATGGTGATGTCCGGCTGGGGCACGCTCACCGGCGAGGCGCACTATACCCTCTCCTCCGTCGGCCATTCCAACGATCCGCAGCGGCGCTTCGGAGCCTTTAACTGGCGCGGTTATTCGAACCCGAAGCTCGACAAGCTGATCCAGGACGCGGCGGTGGAGACCGACGAAGGCAAGCGCCGCAAGCTCCTCCAGGAGGCGAACGCCGAGTTCATGCGCGACCGGGTGTCCCTGCCGCTCGTCTCGATCTCGACCGCCTGGGCGCTCCGCAAGGACCGGGTCAAGCTCGAGCGCGCCCGCACCGACGAGGACACGCTCGCCATGGACATCGTCCCGGCGAAGTAGTCAGGCCGGTGTCATGATGCGCGTCGGGTGGGCGCGGCCGCGCAGGATCTCCTGCGCGACCTCCGCCCCCGGCGCGCCGGCGGCGACGAGCGTCGCCTCCGAGGCGAGCACCGGCAGGCCGTAGCGCTTCGTCGCCTCCTCGAGCCGGGCGGCGACGTTGACCGCGTCCCCGAGCACCGTGAACTCGATGCGGTCGTCGTCGCCGACGAGGCCGCAATAGACCTCGCCCGTGTGCAGCCCGATCCCGACCCGCACCGGCGGGTCGAAGCCGCGCTTGCCGTTCCAGCGCTCGACGCGGCGCAGAAGCTCGGCCGCGAAGGCGAGCCCGCGGGCGGCGTCGTCCGGCGCGGGCTCGGGCACGCCGAAGACCACCAGCGCCCCGTCGCCCACGAACTTGTCGACCACGCCCCGGTGCGCCTGCGCCGCCTGCGTCACCCGCCGCCGGAAGGCCGCGATGAAGATCGACAGGGCGCGCGGGTCGAGGGTCTCGGCCCGGTGGGTCGAATCCCGGATGTCGACGAAGACGACCGTGGCGACCTGCCGCCGTCCGTCCCGCAGGGAGCGGGCCTGCGGCGACCACAGGAGGGGCGAGATCTCGCCGGGAAGGAAGCGGGCGAGGCTCGCCCGCCGGCCCGCCTCCTCGACCGCCCGGTAGAGGAGCGCCCGGCCGCGCATCGTCACCAGCACGAGCACGCCGCCGAGGAGGAGGAGCATGACCATGCGCACCGCGTTCGGCGGCGTGCCGAACATCAGCGCCGACGCGTGCAGCCCCGCCGCCCGCTCCTCGATCGAGCCGGGGCCGAGGACGAAGAAGAGCGCGGCGAGTCCGGTGCCGTAGATCGCGATCAGAAAGAGCTGCAGGGACGGCCGGTAGTGGATCGCCGCGGCCCCGAGGACGAGGGGGATCGCGAAGGTCACCGGCAGGACGGGGATCAGCCCGCCCGGCAGGTCGGAGGCGAGGAGGAGGTCGGCGATGTTGCCGAGGATGAGCGCCGCATCCGCCCCGGAGGTCAGGAAGGGGCGAAACCCGGGCAGCCAGTCCCGGCGCACCGCCGCATAGGACAGGAGCCCGACCCCGAGCAGCGCCCCGAGGAACAGGAGCGCGTTCTCGACCGCGTTCAGCACCATCTGCCGCTGCAGGGGAAAGGCCGAATCCGGGAGGCCGGCCCACAGGATCGCCTGGACGACGACGATCAGCACGACGGAGATGGCGACCCGCGCCTTGGCGGCCACCAGCTCGGCGTCGCGTTCCGCCTGCGCCAGCAGCGCCTCGGGCGCCCCCGGCGTCCCGGCGGGATTTCCGGCCATCATGCGTTCTCCGCTCCCGGTGAGGAGCTAGGCAGCAGGCCCCGCTTGTACAATGAGCCGTCATTCCGGGGCGCCCCAAAGGGGCGAGCCCGGAACCCATGGACACGACGGCAGCAGGATGAAACGCAACGGAGCCGCTGCGCCGCCTCCGAACCGATAGTGGTCCTGGGTTCCGGGCTCGGGCCTTCGGCCCGCCCCGGAATGACGGGGGGTCAGGCGGCGTTCGCCTTGGCCCAGGCGGCGACCTCGGCGTGGGTGGCGAACCAGACGCCGCCGGCCGCCTTGGCGTGGCGGATCAGCTCCTCGACGATCCAGATGCGCGAGCGGTGGCCGATCACGTGCGGGTGCATGGTGAGCTGGAACAGGCCGCCGGCCGCGTGCGCCGCGTCGAACTCGCGCCGGAAGATGTCGAGCACGTCCGCCGGCGGGGTGTAGGGCCGCAGCGCCTGGAACCGGTGCATCATGAAATAGACCGCATCGTCGCGGATCCACTCCACGGGGAGCTCGACGATGCCGGTCGGCTCACCGTCGAGGAGGAGCTCGTAGCAGTCCTCGTCGGCCATGAGGGAGGAATCGTAGAGGAGGCCCATCTCCTTCTCGATCCGCAGGGTGTTCGGGCTGAAGTCCCACGACGGCGTGCGCAGGCCGACCGGCCGCACGCCGGACAGGCGCTCGAGGGTCTCGGTCGAGCGCAGCATCAGGTCCCGCTCGGTCTCGTAGGGCAGGACCGAGTTGAGCTCGTGGATCCAGCCGTGGATGCCGATCTCGTGGCCCTCCGCCACGATCCGGCGCGGCTCGTCGGGATGGATGAGCGCCGCCACCGCGGGGACGAAGAAGGTCGCCGGCACCCCGTGCCGGGCGAGGAGATCGAGGATGCGCGGCACGCCGACCCGGGCGCCGTACTCGCCCCAGGACAGGCGCCCGATCGACTTGCCGCCGTCGCGCAGTTCGTTGGTCTCGTGGTCCGCGTCGAAGGACAGCGCCACCGCGCAGCGCGCGCCGCCCTTCCATGCGGGCGGCCGATAGGGCCGGCCCGCCCGCACCTGGTTCACGAGGCGCCGCCAATGCGGCTCGGGCCATTGCCAGGGTTCGGACATCGGCGCTCCTCCGCGGCGAGGAGAGCACGCCCGCGCGGCGCGGGGAAGCGGCGTCAGTCCGGGGCGCCCCGCAGGGGCGAGCCCGGCACCCATGGACACCATCGCGGGAAGATGAATCGCAACGGAACCGCTGCACCCTTTCCGACACCGGCGGTGTTCTTGGGTTCCGGGCTCTTCGCTACGCGAAGCCCCGGAATGACGGGGTGTGCCGCTTGACGGCGCCTTGCGCCGGGTCTCTCCTCTGCGACGGAGGGCCCATGCGCGTCGCCGAGATGAACTGGATGCAGGTCGAGGCCTATCTGAAGGGCGACGACCGCTGCATCGTACCGATCGGCTCGACCGAGCAGCACGCCCAGCTCAGCCTGTGCGTCGACGCGATCCTCGCCGAGAAAGTGTCGGTCGAGGCGGCCGAGCCGCTCGGGGTGCCGGTGTTTCCGGTCATGCCCTACGGGCTCGCGCCCTACTTCCTCGCCTATCCCGGCACGATCACCCTGCGGGTCGAGACCCTGCTCGCGGTCGCCCGCGACGTCGTCGCCTCCCTCGACCGGCACGGATTCAGGCGCATCCTCATCGTCAACGGGCACGGCGGCAACGCCCCGGTCGGCGCGCTCGCGCAGGAGCTGATGGCCGAGCGCGGCCACCTCTCGATCAAGTTCCACAGCTGGTGGAGCGCGCCGAAGACCTGGGCCAAGGTGCTCGCCATCGACCCTTCCGGCACGCACGCCAACTGGATGGAGAACTTTCCCTGGACGCGGCTCGGCAACGTCGCCGCGCCGGAGGGCGTCAAGAAGGGCTTCGACCGGGACCTGATGAAGGCGTCCTCCCCGGAGGACGTGCGCGCGCTACTCGGCGACGGCTGCTTCGGCGGCGCCTACCAGAAGCCGGACGAGGCCATGCTCGACCTCTGGCGCACCGGCGTCGAGGAGACCCGCGCGCAGCTGGAGGGCCCGTGGCCGAGCCGCGCCTAGAGCCGATCCTCGTCTGGGGCGCCGGCGCGATCGGCGGCACGCTGGGCGCCGCCTGGGTCCGGGCCGGCAAGGACGTCACCTTCGTCGACGCGGACGCCGCCCACGTCGATGCCATGAACGCGCGCGGGCTCGCGATCGAGGGCCCGGTCGAGACCTACACGGTCCCCGTCCGTGCCGTCACGCCGGACCGGGTCGAGGGCCGCTACCCGCTGATCGTCCTCGCGGTGAAGGCCCACCACACCGAGGCCGCCGCGCGGGCGCTCGCGCCGCATCTGGCGCCGGACGGGGCGGTGGTCTCCGCCCAGAACGGCCTCAACGAGATCGCCATCGCGAAGGTGGTGGGGGAGGCGCGCACCGTCGGCTGCTTCGTCAATTACGGGGCCGACTACCTCGAGCCCGGCCGGATCATGCGCGGCAACCGGGGCGCGACGGTGGTCGGCGAGATCGACGGCCGCGGGACGCCCCGCATCGAGGCGATCCACCGCCTGTTCCGGATCTTCGAGCCGGACGCGGTGCTCACCAGCGACATCTGGGGCTATCTGTGGGGCAAGCTCGGCTACGGGGCGCTCCTGTTCGCGACCGCGCTGACGAACGAGTCGATCGCCGACGCCCTGGCCTCGGAGCGCCACTTCCCGGTCTACCGGCGCCTCGGCGAGGAGGTCATGCGCGTCGCCGCGGCCCGCGGCGCGACCCCGCGCGGCTTCAACGGCTTCGACCCGGAGGCTTTCCGGCCCGACGCGCCGGAGGCGGCGACCCGCGCCTCCCTCGCCGAGATGGTCGCCTTCAACCGCGGCTCGGCCAAGTCCCATTCGGGCATCTGGCGCGACCTCGCCGTGCGCAAGCGCCGGACCGAGGTCGACGCGCAGATCGCCATCGTGGCGACGCTCGGGGCCGAGGTCGGCATCGACACGCCCGCAATCCGGCGCCTCGTCGCGCTCATCCACGCCATCGAGGACGGGGAGCGCCCGCTCTCCTGGTCCACTCTCGACGAGATGCTCGCATGGACCTGAGCCTCGACGGCCGCGTCGCGCTGGTCACCGGCGCCGCGCAGGGGATCGGCCGGGCTATCGCCCGCGCCTTCCGCGACGCCGGCGCGACGATCCACCTCGCCGACATGGACCCTACCGTGGAGGCGGCCGCGGCCGAGCTCGGCGCGACGGCTCACGTCGCCGACCTCGCCCGCCCCGACGCCGCCCGGACCGTCGTCGAGCGGATCGCCGCCGGCGGCCGGCTCGACGTGATGGCGCTCGCGGCGGGCGGGGTGCGCGGCCAGGTCGGCCGCCCGATCGAGGAGGTCTCGCCCGGCGACTGGCGCGTCGTCTTCGAGGCCAATGTCGACGGCGCCTTCTACCTCGCCCAGGCCGCCGCACCCCACATGAAGCGGGCCGGCTTCGGCCGCATCGTCACGATCGCGTCGGGCGCGGGGCTGCGCCCGAGCCTCACCGGAATCCAGGCCTACACGGCCGCGAAGCACGCCCTCGTGGGCCTGACGAAGCAGCTCTCGTTCGAGCTCGGCCCGCACGGGATCACCGTCAACGCGGTCGCCCCGGGCTTCGTCCTGTCGAACCCGACGACGCAGCGGCAGTGGGAGAGCTACGGCCCGGACGGCCAGCGCCGCCTCGTCGAGTCGATCCACACCCGTCGCCTCGGCACGGCGCAGGACATCGCCGCCGCCGCGCTCTTCTTCGCCTCCGACCAGGCCGCCTGGATCTCGGGCCAGGTCCTGTCGGTGGACGGCGGACGGTCCTAGGGAAGGTCCTCGGACGCGAGCAGCTTCGCCTCGACGACCCGGTCGTAGGGGAGGGCGGCGCGGTCGTTCGCCTCGCGCACCGCCTTCTCGTCCGGCCCTTCGAACAGGCAGTAGCACTTGTTCTCGCCCGGGACGAAGGTCGAGCGGAGGTAGCGCACCGGCGTGCCGGCCCGCGCCATCTCGGCGGTGGTCTTCTTGGCCGCGCCCGCGGCGGCCGCGAGCTGCTCCTCGGTGATGCCCGGCAGGTGCCGTTCGACCATGTACTGCGCCATTTCGCGGCTCCCTGGGTTATCGGCTAAAGTCCGTGCAACCGGCAGGGTACAGGGGCTCGGAGGGAGGTCAATGAGCAGGCTGCTCGCCGCCGTCTTCTCCGATCTCGAGAGCCACACGGTCCAGTGGACCCGCACCTCGAACGACGCGATGGTGCGCCTTCTGTCCGACTACCGGCACCTCGCCGAAGGGTTGGCGAGCCAGCACGGCTGCCTGCACCGCAATTTCACCGGGGACGGGCACCTGTTCCTGTTCGAGAACCCGGACGCGGCCATCCAGTTCGGGTTCCGGCTCCTCGCGGCCTGGCGCACCCGGGAGGGGGCGCCGATGCGGGTCGGGTGCCATTTCGGCGAGTGCGTCGCCCTCGAGGCCGACGCCTGGGTCGGCCGCGGCATCGCCCTCGCCAAGCGCGTCGAGAGCGCCGCGGCTCCGAACAGCCTTTTCGTGACCGAGAGCGTGCTCTCGATCGTCGACCTTCCCCTCTACGTTTTCGAGGAGGCGGGCGGCCACGCGCTCAAGGGCGACCACCTGCCGAGCCGCACGCTCTACCGGATCACGGCTCTCGCCGCCGAGGGCGACGCCCCGCCGCAGGAGATGACGGCGGAGCGCTGGTTCCTGCGCGGCGCCGGCCTCGCCGGCGGCCCGGAGGAGGCCGAGTGCTATCGAAAGGCCCTGCGCCTGCGCCCGAACTACCCCGAGGCCCACAACAACCTCGCCGTCCTGCTGCGGGAATCCGGCGACCTCGTCGCCGCCGCCGAGCACTACCGCCAAGCCCTCGCGCTCCGCCCGGACTACCCGGAGGCCCACTACAATTACGGCCTCCTGCTCGACCGCACCGGCCGCACGGCGGGCGCCCGCCAGCGCTACGAGGAGGCCCTGCGCCTGCGCCCCGACTATCCCGAGGCGCATCACGCCCTGGCGAACCTCCTGAAGAGCCGCGGCGAGGCGGCGGCGCTCGGCCACTACCGCGAGGCTTTGCGCGCCCGGCCGGTCTATCCGGAGGCGCACAACGACCTCGCCATCGCCCTCGAGGATGCGGGCCGGCCGGAGGAGGCCGAGGCGCATTACCGGGAGGCCCTGCGCCAGTCCCCGACCTACAAGGAGGCGCACTACAACTTCGCCCTCCTGCTCGAGGGCCTCGGGCGCCCGGAGGAGGCCCGCCGCCATTACGAGGAGGCGCTGCGGCTGTGGCCGGACTACCCGGAGGCGCGCAACAACCTCGCCGTTCTCCTCCACACCTGCGGCGAGCTGGAGGCCGCCGCCGAGCACTACCGCCGCGCGGTCGGGCTGCGCCCGAACGACCCCGAGGTCCACCACAACTACGCCCTCCTCCTGGATGCGACCGGACGTGCGGAGGAGGCCGCCCGCCATTTCGCCGTCGCCCGCGAGCTCGCCCCCGAGGCGGAGCGCTTCCGCTCGGTCCTCGACACGCCCGGATAGGGCGGCCATCTTCGGGAGGTTTCGCCCGACGAGGATTCCATGCCCGCCATCGATCCGGACCGCGTGCTCGGCGACCTGCGCAGCCTGCGCCGGTTCGGCGCCTACGAGACCGGCGTGCACCGGCCGACCTTCTCGTCCCAGGACGTCGAGGCGCGGCACTGGTTCGCGGCGCGGCTCGCCGAGGCGGGGCTCGAGGCGCGCATCGACGGGATCGGCAGCGTCTTCGGCTTCGGCCGGGGCGAGGGGCCGAAGGTGCTCACCGGCTCCCACCTCGAGAGCCAGAACTACGCCGGCTGGCTCGACGGCCCCCTCGGCTGCGTCTACGGGCTCGAGGCGGCCCGCGTCCTCGGCGAGGGGGTCGAGGTCGCGGCCTTCTGCGACGAGGAGGGGCATTTCGGCTCCTTCCTCGGCAGCCGCTCCTTCGTCGGCCTCCTGTCTGAGGAGGACATCGACGCCGCCCGCAACCGCTACGACGGCACGCCCCTGCGCGAGGCCCTCGCCCGGGCGGGCTTTTCCGGCCGCCCCCGCGAGCAGGTCCAGCCCGGGCGCTACCGGGCCTTCGTCGAGGCCCATATCGAGCAGGGCGACACCCTCGAACAGGCGGGGCTGAAGATCGGCGTCGTCACCGCCATCGTGGCGATCTGGCAATACCGGCTCGTCGCCACCGGCGAGCAGAACCACGCCGGCACCACGAGCATGGCCCGGCGCAAGGACGCCGGCCTCGCCCTCGTGCGGCTGCTGGCCGAGATCGACCGGCGCTTCCCCGAGATCGCCGGCCCGCGCAGCGTCTGGACCGCCGGGCGGATCGCGTTCGAGCCGGGTGCCGCCAGCATCGTCCCCGGGCGGGCCGAGGCCCTGTTCCAGTTCCGCGACGCCGATCCGGACACCCTCGAGCGCCTCCAGGCGGAGCTTTTCGCGCTGGCCGAGGCGGCTTCGGCGAACGGTCCCTGCCCCGTTACGGTGGAGACCATGGCCCGCTCGACGCCGGCCCGGATGGACGAAGCACTGCAGGCGGCGATCGAGGCGGCCGCGCAGGCGCATTGCCCGGGCAAGGCCCTGCGCATGCCGAGCGGCGCCGGCCACGACGCGCAATACCTCGCCCGCGCCATGCCGGCCGCCATGCTCTTCGTCCCCTCGGTCGGCGGCATCAGCCACCACTGGACCGAAAACACCGCCGACGCGGACATCGTGCTCGGCGCGCAGGTCTATTGCGACGCCGTCGCCCGCATCCTGCAGGGCTGAGCGCAGCGCCGACCGGCTCCCTCTCCCCGCTGGGGAGAGGGTTTTTGGCACCCTGCCCCGCCGGCGTGCCGCCTTCCTCGCCCGCCGCGCCGGCGCGACTACACGCCGAAGGCGCCGATGACGAGCCCTTGGACCAGTAGGACCGCGAGCCAGTGGCCGCCGTCGATGGCGGTGAGCATGGGCTTGGCGCCGGCGAAGGCGTGGTTAACGCCCATCGTGGTGAGGACGAAGCCGACCCACACGAACACCGCCGAGATCACCCCGTTCGCCACCGTCACCGCCCCGAGATGGCCGACGATGCCGGCGAGCACCCAGGCCATCACCAGCTCGGCGAGAAACGAGATCACGAAGGGGATCGGCGAGGGTTTTCCGGTCGGCCCCTTGAGCTCGGCCTCGGTCTTGCCGAGCGCCGCCATCCAGGGCTTGGCGAGTGCCATGTACCAGGCCGCGCCCACGAGCCAGCTCGCCACCGCGGCGGCGAAGACGGCGACGTAGTTGATCCCGGCGAAGACCATGGCGCCCTCCCTGTCCGTCGCAGGCTAGGAGCCCGCCGGGAACGGCGCAACGTGGAACTCTGGTCGAGCGTGCCGCCCGTCAGGCGGCGCTGCGGCGGGCGTGGGCGGCGAGCAGCGTGATCGCGGCCGGGGTCATGCCCTCGATGCGGGCGGCCTGACCGAGCGTTCTGGGACGGACCCGGTCGAGCTTGGCCCGGATCTCGTTCGACAGCCCCGGCAGGGCGGAGAAGTCGATGCCCTCGGCGAGTACGACCGCCTCGTCGCGCCGGTAGGCGGCGATGTCGGCGGCCTGGCGGTCGAGATAGACCGCGTAGGTGGCGTCGGTCTCGAGCCTTTCGGCAATGCGCGGCGGCAGCGCCCGCAGCTCCGGCCAGATCGCCGCGAGCCGGTCGAGGGTGAGGTCCGGATAGGCCAGGAGCTGGAAGGCGCTGCGGCGGATGCCGTCCCGGTTGAGCGAGAGCCCGTGCCGGGCCGCCTCCTGCGGCGTCAGCGTGAGGCGGTCGAGCAGCGCCCGCGCTGCCGCGAGTTCCGCCTGCGACGCCGCGAAATGCGCCGCCCGCGCCGGGCCGACGCAGCCGGCTGCGATCCCCTTGCCGGTCAGCCGCTCGTCGGCGTTGTCGACCCGCAGGCTCAGCCGGTACTCGGAGCGCGAGGTGAACATCCGGTAGGGCTCGCTCA
>DATLFZ010000123.1:0-3071 GCA_035540795.1 Beijerinckiaceae bacterium
TGGCCCTGGCTGCCGTAGCCGACGATGGCCACCTTCTTGCCCTTGACCAGATTGATGTCGGCGTCGCGATCGTAATAGACGCGCATGGGAGGCCCCCTTGTCGGCATTCTTGAAGAGACGGTCGGCCCCGTCCGGGCCGAAGTGCGCCGCTTCTTAGCGGCGACGCCGCGGGAAGGGAAGCGGGGCGGGGCCGCCGCGTGCTACGGGCCGGTGACCGGGATCGGGAGCATGAGCCGAACGGCGCCCCATCCGATGAGGGCACTGCCGACGACGGCGAGGCCTCTCGGAATCCATTGAATGGTGCGATAGGCCGCGTCGCCCACCCCGGGACCAGCGGGCTCGAACCCGCGCTCCTGCCGGACGGCGTCGCGCAACGACATCGGCGCTCCAGGCGAGCCCTCGGTTCCCGTCAGGCGCTCAAGCTCCTTCCAGGCGCACCGGGCAATATCCATGTGATACCTGTTGCCAGCGCGGTGCACCCGATTTAGCTGCCAATTAACAAGAGCGAGCACGACCAGCAATAGTCCCGTCATAATGAGCCTGGTAGGATCAGGATTAAGCCCCCAGTGCGACCGCCGCGGCGCCGACGATAAAAGCCGTCACGCTCGCTATCAACATGTCGTACTGGAGCGCTTGCGCATGGTGCTGCCTCGCGAATTCCAGGAGGAGTTCTTGGCGGGATCGTCTCTCCTCGGGGTCCACGACAGGCACCTTCCGGAAAGGGCACACGGATCGGCTTCAACGCCGCTCGCGTACAACTTAGCCGAACGCCGCCGCCCGGCAAGGGACGGGCTCGCCTCCTACCCGCCCGCCGCCAGCCGCTGCATCATCAGCGCCAGCACGGTGAGGACCAGCCCGAGCAGCCAGGCGGGGGAGCGCAGGCCTCCGGTCGCGGTCGGATCGCCGCGCAGGCGGCGGATCGTCGGCCACAGGAAGCAGGCGAGACCGGCGAAGGCCAGCGCATAAGCGAGGACGAGGGCGTGGTTCGGCGACATGGCCGGACGCTAGCCCGCGCGCTTGCATCCGGGAAGCCGGGGCCTATCGTCCGCGCGAAGGAGCCCGCCATGGAAGAGATGTCGAAGGTCGCGCCCGAGGAGATCGTCGCCTTCTGGCGCGCGGCCGGTCCCGAAAAGTGGTTCACGAAGGACGAGGCCTTCGACGAGGAGGTGCGCCGCCGCTTCCTCCTCGTCTGGGAGGACGCGGCCCGGGGCGACCACGCCGAGTGGGAGCCGACCCCGACCGGGGCGCTCGCTTTGTGCATCCTCCTCGACCAGATGCCCCGCAACATGTTCCGCGGCACGCGCCAGGTCTACCGCACCGACCCGGTCGCCCTGATGGTGGCCGACCGGGCGATCGAGCGCGGCTTCGACCGGCAGGTCGAGCCGGAGCTGCGCCGCTTCTTCTATATCCCGTTCATGCATTCGGAGGCGCTCGCCGACCAGGAGCGCTCGGTCGCGCTCAACGAGGCGCTCGGGGACCCCGAGGTGCTGAAATGGGCGCGCCACCATCGCGACATCGTCGCCCGCTTCCGCCGCTTCCCGCACCGCAACGCCGTCCTCGGCCGCCCCAGCACCCCCGAGGAGGAGGCCTTCCTCGCCGAGGAGGGCGCGTTCAAGGGCTGAGGTCACTTCGCCAGGACAGGCCCTTCCGCGAAGGCCTTGCCGGGCCGCGGCGCGGGCCCGTCGTTGAGGTGGCAGGCGGAGAAGCGGCCGGGCGCGATCTCCTTCAGGGCCGGCCGGTCGACCGGACACCGCTCGAAGGCGAACGGGCAGCGCGGGTGGAAGTGGCAGCCCGTCGGGGGGTTCAGGGGCGAGGGGATCTCCCCCTTGAGGGCCGAAAAGCGCTTCTTCTTCGGCTCGAGGCGGGGCACCTCGTCGAGGAGCGCCTGCGTGTACGGGTGGTTGGCGGCGCGAAAGATCTCCTCGGTGGGCGCGAGCTCGACGATGCGGCCGAGATACATGACCGCGACCCGGTCGGAGATGTGCTCGACCACGCCGAGGTCGTGGCTGACGAACAGGTAGGTGAGCCCGAACTCCGCGCGCAGCGTCATGAACAGGTTCAGGACCTGGGCCTGGATCGACACGTCGAGGGCGGCCGTCGACTCGTCGCAGACCAGCACCTGCGGCTTCACCGCCAGCGCCCGGGCGATGCCGATGCGGGCGCGCTGGCCGCCGGAGAACTGGTGCGGGTAGCGCCGGCGCGTCGCCGGATCGAGCCCGACCCGGGTCATCACGTCGGCGACGTAGGCCTCCATGTCGGCGGCGGGGACGAGGCCGTGCACGACGGGGGCCTCGCCGATGATCTCGACCACCCGCCGGCGCGGGTTGAGGGAGGCCATCGGGTCCTGAAAGACCATCTGGATGGCGAGGTCCGCCGCGCGGCGCTCGCGCCCCGAGAGGCGCGCCACGTCCTCGCCCCTGTAGCGGACGGTGCCGGCGCTCGGTTCGAGGATGCCGGCGACGATGCGGCCGAGGGTGGATTTCCCGCAGCCGGATTCGCCGACGAGCCCGACCACCTCGCCGGGGGCGATCGACAGGGTCACCTCGTCGACGGCCCGCACCACCTGCGCCCGCAGGCCCGCCCCAAAGAGGTTGGCGATGCGCTCGGCCATGTCGAGCGGCTTGACGAAGCGCTTGGACACGCCGTCGAGGGCGACGAGGGGGTTCATGCGGCCACCGGCGCCGGCGCGTCGAGGGGATGGTGGCAGCGCGCCATGCGCTCCTCCCCGTGCGGCACCGGCTCGGGCATGAGGGTGCGGCAGGTGGCGGTGGCGCGGAAGCACCGCGGGGCGAAGGGGCAGCCGGGCGGCAGCCGCGCCAGGGATGGCGTCATGCCGGGAATCTGCGCCAGCGCGCTGCCGCGCCGGTTGCGGCTCGGCACCGAGCCGATGAGGCCCGCCGTGTAGGGATGGATCGGGCGCTCGATCACCGGCGCCACCGGCCCGGTCTCGACGACGCGGCCGGCGTACATGACGGCGATGCGGTCGGCGAGGCCGGCGATCACCGAGAGGTCGTGCGTGATCCAGACCAGGGCCGTGCCGGTCTCGGCGCAGAGCGTCTGGACCTCGGAGA
>DATLFZ010000124.1:0-3337 GCA_035540795.1 Beijerinckiaceae bacterium
GAGTAAATCCCGTGACGTCGGACGGGTTGTCCTCCCCCGGATCGGGTCCGGGGTCGTTCACCCGCCGGCCGGCATTTTCCGGCTCTTCGCGCTGCCTCGCGTCTGCTTCGCAGAGCGCTCGCCTGCGCTCGGCGGAAAACGCTGTCCTACAGCCCCCTTTTGGGGTCATAGAATGGTCGATGACCACCACACCCTTCGACTGGGCCGAGTTCGAGGCCGAGGCGGCCGATCCCGCCAACCGGATCAGCTTCACGCCCGTGCCGCGCCAGCGGGCGCGGCGCAGCGGCTGGAGCGCGGAGCGGCAGGCCATGTTCCTGTTCGCCCTGTCGCGCTGCGGGTCGGTGGCGCGGGCCGCACGGGCGGTGGGGATGAGCCCGCGCAGCGCCTACCGGCTGGCCCATGCTCCCGGCGCCGACGATTTCGCCCGCGCCTGGGACGAGGCCTTCGACATGGGGCTCGAGCGGGTGCGCGCGGATGCGCTCAAGACGGCGATCGGCGGCGCCTTCGTGCCGGTGTTCCGCCGCGGCAAGTTGGTGCGGGTCGAGCATCGCCGCTGCGACCGGCTGGCGCTGGCCCTGCTCGCCGGCAAGCACCACCGGGTCGAGGACGAGATGCACCGGGCGATGCAAAGGCGCCGCGCGCACTGGGCCGACATCCGGGCCGCCGACGCCGCCAAAGAGGAGGAGCGGCGCCGCGCCGAGGCCGCCTGGGCCGAGCATCTGGCGATGCTCGAGGCGATGGAGGCGGAGCGCAATGCCGGGCCGGCGCCCGTGCCGCGGGTGCGCAGCCTGTGAGCCGCGGCCCTTAAAGTCACGACAATGGTCGTGTTCTACGGGACATTAGCGACTTTAGCGGCCTCGATTTCGCCTGAAACTTGGGCTAAGGGCGCACCCCTTCCGATGAACGTCACCACGCTCCCTAAGCCCCCGCGGGTGGGCCTGGTCTCGCTCGGCTGTCCCAAGAATCTGGTCGACAGCGAGCGGATCATGTCCAGGCTCCGCGCCGACGGCTACGACATGTCGCCCGATTATGCCGGCGCCGACGTGGTGCTGGTCAACACCTGCGGCTTCCTCGATTCCGCCAAGGAAGAGAGCCTCGAGGCGATCGGCGAGGCGATCGCCGAGAACGGCCGGGTGGTCGTCACCGGCTGCATGGGCCGCGAGGCCGAGGCGATCCGCGCCCGCTTCCCGGACGTGCTCGCGATCACCGGCGCCCACCAATATGAGGAGGTCGTCGCCGCGGTGCACGAGGCGGCGCCGCCGATCCCATCGCCCTTCCTCGACCTGGTGCCGGAGCAGGGGCTCAAGCTCACCCCGCGGCACTATAGCTATCTGAAGATTTCCGAAGGCTGCAATCACCGCTGCGCCTTCTGCATCATCCCGCAGCTGCGCGGCGACCTCGCCAGCCGCCGCCCCGACGCGATCCTGCGCGAGGCCGAGAAACTGATCGCGGCCGGCACCCGCGAGCTGCTGGTGATCAGCCAGGATACGTCGGCCTATGGCGTCGACCTGCGCCACGCCTCTTACCCGCTCAAGGGCGGCGGCGAGGTCCGCGCCCACATGACCGACCTCGCCCGCGAGCTTGGGCGGCTGGGCGCCTGGGTCCGCCTCCACTACGTCTACCCCTACCCGCACGTCGACCGGATCATCCCGCTGATGGCCGAGGGGCTGGTCCTCCCCTATCTCGACATCCCCTTCCAGCACGCCTCTCCCAGCGTGCTGCGCGCGATGCGCCGCCCGGCCAATGACGCGCGTGTGCTGCAGCGGATCCAGGAGTGGCGGGCGATCTGCCCCGACATTGCCATCCGCTCGAGCTTCGTGGTTGGCTTCCCCGGCGAGACGGACGAGGATTTTCAATATCTGCTCGACTGGCTGCAGGAGGCGCGGCTCGACCGGGTCGGCGCCTTCCGCTTCGAACCCGTCGAGGGCGCCGCGGCCAATGCGCTCCCCAACCAGGTTCCGGAAGCGCTCAAGGCCGAGCGCTACGAGCGCGTCATGGCGCTGTCGGCGCGGATCTCGGCCGAGAAGCTGGCCGAGAAGGTCGGGTCCACGATCGAGGTCATCATCGATGCCGTCGAAGGCGACGGCGCCACCGGCCGCTCCCGGGCCGACGCGCCCGAGATCGACGGCGAGGTCCACCTGCGCGATGCCGCCGGCCTCAAGTCCGGGGACCTGATCCAGGTGACGGTCGAGGATAGCGACGAGCACGATCTGTTCGGCGTGCCGCTCTAGCCCCCCCCTGCCGGACCCGCGCCGCCATTCGCGCGTTGGTGTGGCGGGGCGCGTAGGATGTGAGGCTGTGAACCGCACCGTCGCACTTGTAACCTTGGCCGTTTGCTCGCTGCTCGGCAGCGCCGCCACGCAGTCCTCGATCCTCGCCGCGCCGGCCACCGCCACCCGGCCTCTGTCCGAGACAGAAGTTCGCGCCGCCGCCACCATCGCCGATTTTACGCGCGGCATCGACGGGGGCGTTCCGGGACTGCTCGAGCCGCCTCCCCCGCCGCCTCCGCCGCCGCCGCCCACTCCGCGCGAAGCTTTGGAAAAAGGCGTGCTGATCGTCGTCAGCATCCCTTCCCAGACCGCCTTCGTGTTCCGCAGGGGCGAGGAATGGGACTGGACCCGAGTCTCCACCGGCAAGCCGGGCAACGACACGCCCACCGGCGCCTTTCCGATCCTCCAGAAGAAGCTGCACCACCGTTCGAACCTGTACGACGACGCTCCGATGCCCTTCATGCAGCGCCTCACCTGGGACGGTGTCGCACTTCACGCCGGCCGGGCCACGGGCCGGCCGATCTCGCATGGCTGCATCCGCCTGCCCGAGGCGTTCGCAAGGAAGCTGTACGAAGTCACCAACTTCTCATCGACGCTGGTGGTGGTGACGGACACGCCGCTGGCTTCGGCGCAGGAAGCCCGGAAGCTGGCGTGACCCCAGGCGGCGCGCAGTGTTAAACCGCCGGTAATCGAACCCGACGCGTAATGTTTCGTTGTGGGGAAGTCCGCCATCGTCGCGGACTGATCTACTGGCCCCGGAGCCGTCGATGGTGAAGACTGCGCTTCCCTCGGAACCCGACCACTACGCGACGCTGGGCGTGCCGCCATCGGCCACCAGCCGCGAGATCCGGCAAGCTTACGTTGAACTGATCCGCAGGCATCGGGACCCGCCAGGCGAAACCGACGTCGCGCGAATAGAACGGGCGCGGCAAATCAATATCGCCCATGACCGACTGAGCGACCCGGTGCAGCGCCGCGCCTACGACCAGGCGCGGGGGCTTTCCCGGCCGCGGGAGCAGGCGCAGCACGCTCCGGAGCGAGCTGAACCGCGCCTTGAGCCCCCCCCC
>DATLFZ010000125.1:0-3695 GCA_035540795.1 Beijerinckiaceae bacterium
TCCGCACCGCGGCGGCCTTCGGCCTCGTCGCCGTCGCGGCTTCCGCCTCGGCGGCCCAGCAGGGCCCCTTCACCGGGCTCACCGGATCGTGGTCGGGTTCGGGCACCCTCGTCTTCGCCAGCGGCGCCCGGGAGGCGCTGCGCTGCCGGGCCCAGTACATGGCGCGGGAGGGCGGCGACACGGTGCGCCACAACCTGCTCTGCGCCAGCTCCGGCGACCGCTTCGAGTTCGACGCCGAGCTCCAGCACAGCGGCGGCGAGGTCACCGGCATCTGGGCCGAGACCACCCGCAACGTCAGCGGCAACGTGAACGGCCGCGCCGCCGGCGGCCGCATCGACGCCACCCTGAGCAGCCCGGTCTTCGCCGCGGGCGTCGCGGTGATCACCCGCGGCAATCAGCAATCCGTGCTGATCCAGGCCCCCGGCAGCCGCGTTCAGGAGGTCAAGGTGGAGCTGCGCAAGAGCCGTTAAGCGCTTCGCCGTACCCTGTCCCGCGTTGTGAACCGGATCGTCGGAAACTCCCTCGGCTTCGGGGTCGAGCGCCTCGGCCTCGTCGCCCTGGCGCGCCCCGTGCTCGCCGCCCTCGTGCTCGTCGCCGTGACGGTCGCGGCCGGGTTCGGCATCCTGCGCATCCAGGTCGACGATTCCCTGAGCCAGCTCTTCCGCGCCGACACGGCCGAGTTCCGGCAGTTCGAGGCCCTGTCGAGCCGCTTCCCCTCGAGCGAGTTCGACGTCCTGGTGGTGGTGGAGGGGCCGAACCTCCTCGAGCGGGACTCCCTCGAGCGCCTGCGCGAGGCGATCCTCGACCTCCAGCTCCTGAAGGGCGTCGAGGGCCTGATCTCGTTCTTCTCGGCCCGCCAGCCGCCACGGGCGGGCGAGGTCCCCGACCCGCTCATCCCCGACGAGCTGCCCGAGGGCGAGGCATTCCGGGAGCTCCAGCAGCGCATCCTCACGAACGAGATCATCCGCGGCAAGCTCCTGTCGGAGGACGGCCAGCTCGCCCTGATCGTGATCGCCCTCGACCGGGGCGTGGCCGAGAGCGCCGGCCTGCGCGAGGTGGTGGGCGAGGTCCGCTCGACCGTCGAGAGCCAGCTCGCCGGGTCCGGCCTGCGCACGCAGCTCTCCGGCGCGCCGGTGATGCAGCTCGAGATCCGCAACGCGCTCGAGCGCGACCGCCTCCTCTACAACAGCCTCGGATTCCTGGCGGGCTGCCTGATCGCGGCCCTGTTCTTCCGCCGCCTCTCCTTCATGATCATCGCCGCGGTGCCGCCGCTGGTCGGCATCGTGTGGTCGCTGGGGCTCCTCGGCTGGCTCGACTTCCGGCTCAACATGTTCCTGAACGTGATGACGCCGCTCGTCGTCGTGCTCGGCTTCTCGGATTCGATGCAGCTCACCTACGCGGTGCGGGAGCGCCTCGTCGCCGGCGAGGCCAAGCTCGACGCGATCCGCAATGCGCTCCTCACCGTCGGCCCGGCCTGCGTCCTCACCAGCGCGGCGGCGGCCTTGTCCTTCTGCGCCCTCGTCGTCTCCGAATCCCACCTCATCCGCAGCTTCGGCATGGCGGCGGCGCTCGCGGCGCTGGTCACGTTCCTCGCCGTCATCGTGCTGCAGCCGCTCCTCGGCCTCTTCCTGCTGCGCGGCGAGGCGGCCTTCGCGCAGAAGGTCAAGGGCGCCGACGGGGCGCTCAACGCCCTGCGCTTCTTCTGCGGCGGGCTCGCGGAGCGGATGGCCGGGCGGCCCCGCCTCTACACGCTCCTGAGCCTCGTCGTCGTCGCCGCCCTGACCGTCGTCTACTTCACCCTGGAGCCGCGCTACCGCCTCGCCGACCAGGTCCCGGACCGGGAGCAGGCCGTGGCCGCGGGCGCCCGGCTCGACGCCAAGCTGAGCGGCGCGAACCCCGTCCACGTGCTGGTCGAGTTCCCGCCGGGGGCCTCGCTCTACGCCCCCGAAACCCTCGGTACCATCGCCGACGTCCATCGCGTGGTCGAGACCGAGGCCGGGATCGGCAACGTCTGGTCCATCGAGACCCTGCGCCGCTGGCTCGCCGAACGGGCCGGCATCACCGAGATCCGCGTGCTCCAGGCCTATGTGCGGGTGCTGCCCGAGCACCTGACCCGGCGCTTCGTCTCCGTCCAGGAGGACGCGGTGGTGGTGACCGGCCGCATCCCGGACGTGGACGCGAGCCAGCTCCTGCCGGTGGTCGACCGCCTCGACCGGGCCCTCGCCCCGGTGCGGCAGCAGCACCCGGGCTACACGGTCTCGGTCACCGGCCTCTCCGCCATCGCCGCCCGCAACAGCGCGGCCATGATCCAGAACCTGAGCATCTCGCTCACCGGCACGATGGGCCTCGCCGTCATCCTTCTCGGGATCGCGTTCCGCTCCTACCGGGTGCCGCTGGTGGCGATCCTGCCGGGCCTCTTCCCGATCGTCAGCGCAGGCGCCCTCCTGTGGATCCTCGGCGAGGGGCTGCAATTCGCGAGCGTGGTGGCGCTGACCGTCGCCTTCGGCCTCGCGCTCAGCGCGACCATCCACTACCTCAACCGGCTGCGCATGGAGCGCCGCCCGGACGAGACCGCGCCGGAGGCGGTGCGGCGGGCGACCGTCCTGGTCGGCCCGGCGCTGATCCTGACGACTCTGGTCCTCGCCTTCGGCCTCGGCGTCACCATGATCTCGGACTTGCCGTCCCTGCGCCTGTTCGGCTGGCTGAGCGGCTTCGTCCTGATCGCCGCCCTCGTCGGCAACCTCCTGATCCTGCCGGCGAACGTCGCGGCCCTGCGCTCGGGCGTGCGCTGAGCCTCAGCGCATGCCGAAGAGGCCGCCGACGCCGATCAGGATCAGGTAGATCGCGACGATGTAGTTCAGGAGCCGCGGGAAGATCAGGATCAGGACGCCCGCGATCAGGGCGACCAGCGGCTGCACCACGAGGCCGTGCATGGGACGCGCTCCCGGGAGAGTTTCTCCCGGGGGAACGGCCGCGCTTGCCGCGGCGTTCCGCTCAGACCCGCCAGGTGCCGTTGCGGCGGACCATCACCCGCGCGCCGAC
Organism: Beijerinckiaceae bacterium; assembly: GCA_035540795.1. Classification (GTDB taxonomy): domain Bacteria; phylum Pseudomonadota; class Alphaproteobacteria; order Rhizobiales; family Beijerinckiaceae; genus JAJKJG01. The sequence continues at coordinate 3,043 of DATLFZ010000125.1, forward strand.
CGGGACCCGGTTGTAGAGGTCGACGATGTCCTCGTTGAGGAGGCGGATGCAGCCCGAGGAGACCTGCTTGCCGATGCTCCAGGGCTCGTTGGTGCCGTGGATGCGGAACAGGATGTCCCGGTTGCCCTGGTAGAGGTAGAGCGAGCGCGCCCCGAGCGGGTTCCCGATGCCGCCCTTCATGTAGCGGGGCAGCTTCGGATCGAGGCGCACCATGGTGGGGGTGGGGCTCCAGTCGGGCCACCTGGCCTTGCGGCCGACATGGGCGACCCCGCGCCAGGAGAAGCCCTGCCGGCCGACGCCGACCCCGTAGCGGGTCGCCCGGCCGCCCTCGTGGACGAGGTAGAGCATGCGCTGGTCGATGTCGACGATCACCGTCCCCGGGGCCTGGTCGCCGGTGTAGCTCACGACCTGCCGGTTGAACTCCGGCGCGATGCGGCCGCGGTCGACGAGGGGGATCGGATGGGGCTGGTCGTCGGCGTAGCCGATGTACCAGCCGGACAGGTCGTCGAGACCGCCGGCCGGGTCCGGCGCGCGGACCGTGGTGCAGGCGGCGAGCGGGGCGCCGGCGAGACCGGCGAGGAGCGTGCGACGCGTGATCATGATCTCGTGTTTCGTGAATCTTGGTTGACCAAGTCCTAACCGGCCTTTGCCGC
>DATLFZ010000126.1:0-4552 GCA_035540795.1 Beijerinckiaceae bacterium
TGTTGTGGGCCGCGCGGCAGGGACTCGTCAGGCTGGACCGCCCCCCTGAGCCCTACAAGCGCAAGATCGCCAAGGACGAGCACGAGTCCGCGAAGGCCCGCGCCGCCGAGATCGCGGCCATCGACGAGTTCCTCGACGCGCTCCGTAAGTGGCACCGGCCCGGCTGCGGCGAGCTCGCCATCGCCTCGGAGAACCGCCCCTCGCTGCGCCTCGTCCCCGGCACCGTGCCGGTCGGGTACGGCAGCCCCGCTCTCGCCTGTGCGGAGAACTGAGCCATGGACGCCGCCGTCATCCCCTTCCCGGCGCAGGCCGCCGCGCCCGTGCCCCGCCCCGCCAAGATCCGCTGCGAAGGCGTCGGGCTGTTCGACCTGAAGAACGACCACTGCCGATTCGTGGTCGCGGGCGAGGGCCTGTCGGCGCGCTTCTGCGCCAAGCCCAAGGTGTTCCGGTCCTGGTGTGCCGCGCATCGGGACGTGGTGTTCGACCAGAACCAGCGCCGGCGGGGATGAACGTGGGCAAGCGTCTCTACGCGGACGAGACCATCGCGACCGTCATGCGGCTGGAGGCCGAGGGGCGCAGCTATATGGCCATCGGGCGCGAGGTCGGGCTCCACCCCGAGAAGGTGAAGACCATCATCCGCCGGCAGAAGGAGCGCGCCCTCATCGCGGGGGAGGCCGGGGCGACGCCGTTTCAGGCGCGCCCGCCCGGGCGCCAGCCGATCTACCCGGCCGAGATCGTCAACACGGTCCTCGACATGTGGTTCGCGAAGAAGCCGGCCTCCGACATCGTCGAAGTGACCGGGCTGTCCTACAAGACGGTCCAGGACTTGGTCGACCGCGCCAGAGGGCGCCACGATCCTCGCGCCATCTCCGCCGAGGAACGCAAGTCGCGGGCCGCCACACCCGAGCGCATGGACGCCCCGCTGCGCTGCCCGGAGTTCGGAATCGAGGCGGTGCGCCGGGAAGGCGCGGTGTCCCTGCCCAGGGTCAAGGCGCTGGAGGGCGGAGCATCGTGACCGTCCGCATCCTTCAAGGCGACGTGCGGGACGTGTTGCCCGGACTCCCGGCGGATTCCATCGACTGCATCGTCACGTCGCCGCCGTTCTTCCGCCAGCGCGACTACCAAGCGGAGGGCCAGATCGGGCAGGAGCAGACGCCGGCCGACTTCGCCGACGCGCTTGCGGAAGTGTTCGCCGGCCTCCGGCGCGTCCTGAAGCCTGACGGCGCCGCGTGGCTTCAGCTTGGCGACACCTACGCCGCCGGCGGGAATGGGGGCGGCGGGAGCCTCGTCGCAAAGCGCCGGCAGTGGACCGGCGCGCACGAGCGCAAGGGCTGGCGACGGCAGGCCCCCGGCTTCAAGGAGAAGGACATCACCCTCGCGCCTTTCGTGGTCGCCGACGCGCTGCGCGCGGACGGCTGGTATCTCCGGGCGACGATCATTTGGGACAAGCAGGTCGCGACCGAGCCGCCGCGCCTCGACCGCCCCTCGACGGCTCACGAATACCTGTTCCTGCTCGCCAAGCAGGAAGCCTACCGGGTTCGCGACCCGGGCGAGCCGTGGTTCCGCTCCACGGTCTGGACCATCCGCCCGCAGCCGACGTTCACGGGGCACCCGGCCGTCATGCCGGCGGAACTCGCGCGCCGCTGCATCGTCTGCTCAACCCGAGAGGGCGACACGGTACTCGACCCTTTCGGCGGCGCGGGCACCACCGCTCTTGTTGCGGACGCGCTCTGTCGCGACGCCGTGCTGGTGGAGATCAATCCCGACTACGCGGCCATCGCTCAGCGCAGAATCGATGCGGCGCGTTCTGGCCCTGTCGACCGCGCCCGCCTCTTGAACGATCGCGCCCCCATCGACTTCGGCCCCCTCTTCGCCGGAGGCGCCGCCTGATGCCGTCTCCGGCCCGCCGCCACAACGCCGCCGAGTCCGAGCCCCGGGCCATGCCCGCGAGCATGGAGACCGAGCAGGCCGTCCTAGGCGCGGTCCTCCTCAACAACGACGTGTTCCGCAGGGTGTCCGACATCCTGAAGGAGGAGCACTTCCACGAAGACCTCCATCGCCACATCTGGCACGTCATCGCCGGACTGATCGAGAAGGGGCAGGCCGCCACCCCGATCACGTGCCGCCCCTACCTCGCCGACGTCGAACTCGCCCCCGGCATGAACCCGGGCCAGTACCTCGTGCTCCTGTCCCGCAACGCCTGCACCCCGGCCTACGCGGTCGATCACGCCAGGATCATCTTCGACCTCTGGCTCCGCCGCCGCCTCATCGGCCTGTGCCAGGACATCGAAGCGAGGGCGTACGAGGCGAAAGTCGAAGAGCCGGCCGGCAGTCTGGTCGTGACGCTGGAGAACGAACTCGAGGGGCTGCGCCCGAGCGGCGCGTCGTCCGCCATCGGCGAGTTCCAGACCTTCGACACCGCCGCCGACAAGGCCGTGAGGCGGGCCCAGGACTCCTACAAGTCCCGTGGCAAGCTGGTCGGCCTCTCGACGGGGATTCCTCGCCTCGACGACGCCATGGGCGGGCTTCAGCCGTCCGATCTCATCATCGTGGCCGGCAGGCCTGGCATGGGCAAGAGCGCCCTCGCGACCAACATCGGCTTCGCGGTGTCGAAGCACCTCTACGATCAGGCCCTCGTCACGGGCGAGCGAACCGGCGTCGTCGCGATCTTCTCGCTCGAAATGTCCGAAGACCAGCTTGCCAACCGCATCATCGCCGAGCAATCCGGAGTGCCATCGTGGAAGGTGGGCCGGGGTTGGGCCACTGAAGACGAGATGCTCCGGTACATCGACGCCCGGCGGGAGTTGAGCCGGCTGCCGCTCCTGATCGACCCCACGGGCGGGCTGTCGATCAGCAGCCTCAAGATGCGGGCCAGAGCGCTCCACAAGAAGCAGAAGATCGCCTTCCTGATCGTCGACTACCTCCAACTCCTGGAGGGCGGGGGGCGCAAGGGTGACAACCGCGTCCAGGAGTTGACCGAGATCACCTCCGGCCTGAAGGCGCTGGCGAAGGAACTGAACGTCCCCCTCATGGCCCTGGCGCAGGTCTCGCGCAAGTGCGAAGAGCGGGATGACAAGCGGCCCATGCTGTCCGACCTGCGCGAGTCGGGCTCCATTGAACAGGACGCCGACATCGTCCTCTTCGTCTATCGGGACGAATACTATCTGCGGCACCAGAAGGTTCCGCCGGAGGGGAGCGACGCACGGGCGCGCTATGAGCGCGAGATGCGCCGGGTCACCGGCGTCGCCGAGGTGATCATCGGCAAGGCCCGCCACGGCCCGTCTGGATCGGTCGAGCTCGGGTTCCAGTCCAACGTGATGAAGTTCGTCAACGAGCCGGAGCCGCGCGAGCCCGAGCCTGCCGGCGAAGAGGCCGAGGCCGAGCGGCGCGAAAGGAAGAAGAAGGTCAGCCTGTCGAAGGACGCGCTCACCCTCTACGGCGTGCTCCGGTCCCTTTCCCTGACCCGGTCGACCGTGCCGACCGAGGAACAGCGCCGGGCGGATCGGGCGCTCCACAAGGAAGCGCGACTCGTCAGCGTCGACGATGCCCGCTCGGCGTTCGGGCGGGAGACGATGGGGCCGGACTCCGAAAACGAAGACAAGGTGAAAACGCGCTTCTCGGCCATGTTCAAAGAACTCAGGTCCGCAGAGAAGGCGTTCTACACGAGGTCCGGCAACGATTGGTACGTGTGGCTACCGGAGATGGTGGGGAACTAGAATGATCACTGACGAACAGCGGGTCACGGCCGTCATCGGGGATTTCAAGATGGGAACCGCGCTCCGGTCCGATCTCATGGCGCTGATCCGGGACGTGAGGGCCGAGGCGATCCGGCAGGCCGCGGCCGACGTGCTGGAGCCGAACCCGGACATGCCTTCGACCCTGACCAGCCGGAAGGCGGCGGCGGAGCGGATCCTGAAGCGCCTGCCGCTGGCGGAGGTGACCCCGTGAGCCTGATTGATCGAGGCCCGGTCATGGGCAAGCACTGTCTCGTCTACTGCGGCGACGACCGCTGCAACTGCGAGTGTGCGCCGCGCTACCAGAACCACCCGCTCGTGATCGCCGAGCATCAGCGGCGGGCGGCGATTTTCTCTCGGCCCCGCTCGGGGGTGCGCTGCCATCACTGCGGATGGGAGGGCGAGCGGCCGCCGACCGACCACCGATCCGAGTTCGCGCCGCGCTGCCCGGGCTGCAACCGGTTCGACCCGTTCAAGCCCCTGTCGATCATAGAGGCCGTCGAGAGGATGGAGAACGCCTAGCGCCATGCTCGCCGCCGAATCCGCCTCGTTGCCCCTACACCCCCCTCCCGCGCCGGAGACCGCTTCGTTGCCCCTACAGACCCCCTCGCCGAAAACCGACGTGGCGCGAGCGGCACGCCTTCAGGAGCGCCGGGCCGAACAGGAGCGCGCCGCTGCGGTGCAGGACCAGTGGGCCGAGCGCCGGACCAGGGAGGCGGCGGAGCGGCTCGCCGGCGGCGACGCCGACGCGGCGGCGCGACTCGACGGGCTCGCCGCGGACTGCCTCGCCGAAGCGAAGCGCCTGCGGGCCAGGGCCG
>DATLFZ010000127.1:0-3544 GCA_035540795.1 Beijerinckiaceae bacterium
TCCCCCCGCGTGGTCAAGGTCCAGCGGTCCTCACGCTCCTGGAAGGCGCCCCTGCGGGTGTGGTGGAACGTGACGGCCATGGGCTCTCCTCCGATCGGTTGCCGGTATCCTCCGGCTTCGCGGGCGCGATGAGACCAAGAACCGGACGGGGCCGCAAGGGCCCTGCGCGCGCAGGGGAGCCGGGGGTGGCGCGGGCGGCTCTCGCCCCCGCGCCCGGCGTCTATTGGGTCCGCTTGCGGGGATCGTCCTCGTCGCGGACGTAGGTCACGCTCCACGGCCCGAAGCTGTTCAGCTGGATGACGGTTTCGCCCTCCGTGTAGGCGAAGTGGGAGTGCCCGGGCTCGACGGCGAAGAAGCTCCCGGAACGCAGGGCGTGCGTCTTGTCCCGGTCCGCCTTCTCGCCCATACCGAGCTTGAACGTGCCGCTGACGATCGTCACCACCTCGGGCCGCGGGTGATTGTGCGGCGGGATGTGGTATCCGTCCGGCAGCCGCAGCCGCATCGCGAACAGGCCCTCCTTGCCGGGGTCGCCGTACAGGACGGCCATCCGGGATCCCTGCGGGAGCGACGGCGGGCCGGACCGCCACTCGATGTCCTCCGGGGACACCAGCTTGTGCCGATCGGGGGTCTCCCCCTGTGCGATGCCTTGACAGCCGAGCAGCCCCGCTGCCGCGACGGCGCATACGAATGCCTTGTTCATGTCGAGCCTCCTCTCTCACCTCGGCGGCCGCAGGATCGGGAGAGTGGGCGGCGTTGGGCCGCTCGTGCCGTGCTGGCCCTCGCGGGGCGTCGGCTTCGGCCGACCTGCACGGGACGGTCGGGAGAACGAGCCGCCGACCGCGACACCGATGGTCGCACAACCGTTCCTCCGGTCAATTCCCCGTCCGGCGCTTTCCAGACGGCGCGACTCAAATGACCGGGAGCATCGTGGCAGGCGGGTGAGCCTGCTCGGTTGACCCCACGCCCGAACCCGGCCAAGTCGGCAGCGAGAGGCAGGTGCCGCATGAACGTCCTCCTGATCGGCTCCGGCGGCCGCGAGCACGCGCTGGCCTGGAAGCTTGCGCAAAGCCCGGACTGCACGCGGCTCTTCATCGCCCCGGGCAACCCCGGCACGGCCGCCCACGGGGCGAACGTCGCCCTCGATCCGGGCGACCACGGGGCAGTCGTGCGCTTCTGCCGCGAGAACGGGATCGGCTTCGTCGTGGTCGGACCCGAGGGGCCGCTCGTGGCGGGGCTCGTGGACGACCTCGCCGCCGCGACGATCCCGGCCTTCGGCCCGGGCCGGGCGGCGGCGCGGCTCGAAGGGTCGAAGGCGTTCACCAAGGAGCTCTGCGCGGAGTTCGGCATCCCGACCGCCGCCTTCGCCCGGTTCACGGACCCCGCGGCGGCGGGCGCCTACGTGCGGCAGCGGGGGGCGCCGATCGTGGTCAAGGCGGACGGCCTCGCCGCCGGCAAGGGCGTCGTGGTGGCGACGACCGTCGAGGAGGCGGAGGCGGCCGTCGCCGCGATCCTCGGGGGGGCGCTCGGGGCCGCCGGCGCCGAGGTCGTGATCGAGAACTTTTTGAAGGGCGAGGAGGCGAGCTTCTTCGCCCTGTGCGACGGCACGACGGCGATCCCCTTCGGCAGCGCGCAGGACCACAAGCGCGCCTTCGACGGCGACCGCGGCCCGAACACCGGGGGCATGGGGGCCTATTCCCCGGCCCCGGTCCTCACCCCCGCCCTCGAGCGCCGGGTCATGGACGAGATCGTGGGCCCGACCCTGCGGGGCATGGCCGTACGCGGCGCGCCCTACCTGGGCGTCCTCTATGCCGGCCTCATGCTGACGGCGCAGGGACCGATGCTGATCGAGTACAACGTCCGCTTCGGCGACCCCGAATGCCAGGTGCTGATGCCGCGCCTCGCGAGCGACCTCCTCCCGCTCCTCCTCGCCGGCGCCCGTGGCGATCTCGGCGGCGCTTCACCGCGCTGGGCGGAGGACGCGGCGCTGACGGTGGTGATGGCCGCGCAGGGCTATCCGGGCGAGGTCCAGCGAGGGTCCGAGATCCGCGGCCTCGACGAGGCCGCAGCCCAAGACGGGGTCCTGGTATTCCAAGCCGGCACCCGCCGCGACGGCGACCGCCTCCTCGCCAATGGCGGCCGGGTCCTCAACGTCACCGCGCTCGGCACCGACATCGCCGCGGCGCAGGCCCGCGTCTACGCGGCGGTCGACCGGATCCTCGTGTTCCACGCCGGCACCCGCCGCGACGGCGACCGGCTTCTCGCCAACGGCGGCCGGGTCCTCGACGTCACCGCCCTGGGGGCCGGCATCGCCGATGCGCAGAGGCACGCCTACGCGGCCGTCGACCGCATCCGCTGGCCGGAGGGCTTCTGCCGCCGGGACATCGGTTGGCGGGCCCTCGCGGGGAGCGAATGACGGCGCCCCGCGTTTCGTATATACTGTGGACCCTTCGCGTATATACGAGGCAGCGATGGCGGTGCTGATCCGGGCCGAGCGGGTCGAAAAGAAGATCCGCGAACTCGCCGCGCGCACCGGCGAGACCCTCACCGACGCGGTCGAGAAGGCCGTCGACGCCCGCCTCGCCGAAGTCCCGGCGAAGCGGAAGGGGCGGATCGACTGGGAGAAGCTGCGCGAGGCGCAGGCCTACCTGGATTCGCTGCCGCACATCAACGAGCACCTCACCGACGACGAGATCCTCGGCTACAACGACGAAGGACATTTCGATTGATCGTCGTCGACACCTCGGCGGTGGTGGCGCTCTTCCTGAAGGAGCCCTGGCACGAGGAGATCGCGCAGGTCGTCGACCGGGCCGACGGCGCCTGCCTCTCGCTCGTCTCCCGCTTCGAGGTGCTCTCGGTCCTCTGCGGCCGGCGGTTCAGGGCCGAACCGGAGCGGATCGCCGATTTCCTGGGCGGCCTGAATCTGGAGCACGTTTCGCTGCACGAGGAGCAGCTCGCCTTCGCCGAAGAGGGCCTCCTGCGCTTCGGACGCGGACGCCACCCGGCGGCCCTCAATCTCGGCGACTGCTTCGCCTACGGGCTGGCGCGAACCCTCGGCGCGCCGCTGCTTTTCACCGGTGACGATTTCGCCAGGACCGATATCGTGCCGGCCTGGCGACCGAGGTGAGCATGGACGATCTCTTCCCGGGCTTCGACTCCCACTGGATCGACGGCGAGGCGGGGCGGCTGTTCGCCCGCTCGGCCGGAAGCGGGGAGCCCCTCGTGCTCCTGCACGGTTTTCCGCAGACGCACGCCATGTGGCACCGCATCGCCCCCGACCTCGCCCGCACGCACGCGGTCGTCTGCATGGACCTGCGCGGCTACGGCTGGTCCTCGGCCCCGCGCGGGGACGGCGGGCGCAGCACCTACGCCAAGCGCACCTTGGCGCGGGACGTGATCACGGTGATGGAGAAGCTCGGCCATGTGCGCTTCGGCGTCGTCGGGCACGACCGCGGTGCGCGGGTCGGCTACCGCCTCGCCCTCGACCAGCCCGGTCGGGTGACCCGGCTCGCGCTCCTCGACATCCTGCCGACCTTCGCCATGTGGC
>DATLFZ010000128.1:0-3230 GCA_035540795.1 Beijerinckiaceae bacterium
GCGGCTCGTCTCCCGCGAGGGCGACCTGTGGCGCTGGGACGGCTTTTCGGCCGCGGCCGAGGCCCCGAGCGCCGCCGCCCGCCGCCTCGCCGAGAAGAACCGCCTCGGCGAGGTCGAGGCCGCGGCCGCCGCCGCCCGCAAGGCTGCCGAGGCGCGCCGCGGCGAGGCCGAGGCGGCGCAGGCGGCCGCCCGCGCCGCCGCAACCGAGGAGACGGCCGCCCTCGACGCCGGCCGCGCCGCCCGGCGCGCCCTCGACGAGGCCCGCGAGCGTCTGGGAGAAGCCGAGCGGCGCGAGGCCGAGGCCGCCTCCAGGCGCTCGGCCCTCGAAGAAGCCGCCGGGCGCCTCGCCGCGGCGCGCCTCGGCGGATTTGCGGGCGGCGGCGGCGGCGGCCTCGACCTCGCCGAGGCGGTTCCTCTCGGCGAGGCGTCGGGCGGCGGCGCTCGGGGCCTCGGCCGCGGCCGAGAAACCGTCCCAGCGCCACAAGTCGCCCTCGCGGGAGACGAGCCGCTGGCCGGGCCGCAGGGCCTCGCGCAGGCGCGCTCCCTCGGCCCGGGGCACGATGCCGATCTGGCGCAGGCGGCGGGTCAGGGCCGACGTCGTGCGCGCGCCGTCGGCGAGCGACGGCACGCCCTCCGGCAAAGGCGGGTCGTCGGCGCCGGGCCCGGTATCGGCCCAGTGGGCCGGGGCGGAGATTTCCGTCGAGGCGTCGAGGTCGTCCCCGAGCGCCGCCCCGAGGGCGACCTCGAAACCCTTGTCGACGCCGATCTGGTCGAGGGCCGGGGGCCAGAGCTGGCCCGCCGCCGGGGCGAACATGCGGGCGAGGGTGCGCCCCTCCGTCTCGAGGCGCTGCGCCGCCTTGTCCGCCTCGGCGAGGGGGCCGCGCGCCCGTGCCTCGGCGTCGCGGGCGGCGGCCAGGGCCGCGCGGGCGGCGCCCGCGCGTTCGTCGGCACGGGCGAGCCCCTCCTCGGCGACCGCGAAGGCGGCGCGCAGCGCCTCGACACCGGGGCCCGACCGGCGCTCGGCAAGCGCCGAGAGGTCGCGCTCGACCCGGCGCCATTCCTCCGCGAAGCGGGCGGTGCGCTCGCCCTCCTCGCGCCGGGTGCGTTCGAGAGCGGCGCGGCGGGCGTTGAGGTCGGCGACCTGCGCCTGCAGGGCGGCGCTCTCGTCCTCGACCCGGCGCAGCTCCTGCTCGGCTGCGGCGAGCCGGGCCTCGGCCTCCGCCTTCGCGGCGGCGTCGCCGTCGTCCTTCGCGAGCTCGGCCGCCTCCGCCTCGAGGCGCGCGATGGTGGCGGCGGCGTCGGCCTCGCCGGCGGCCTCCCGGGCGATGTCGCGCTCGATCTCGGCGATGCGGCGTTCGAGCTCGGTAATGCGCTCCTTGGCCCGGCGCTCCTCGGCTTCGAGCTCGTTGCGGGCGTGGACGAGCCGCTGCAGGGCGGCGGCCGCGGCGACCTCCGCCTCGCGCAGGGGCGGCAGGGCGTGCGCCGCGACAGCCTGCGCGGTCGCCGCCTCGGCCTGCTCGCGGGTGCGGTCGGCGACGGCGGCGAGGTCCTCCTGCGCCTGGCGCTCCGCGGCGGCCGCGTGCTCGCGGGCCTGCGCGTAGGCGAGGGCGAGCAGGACCGCCTCGAGGCGGCGGATCTCGGCCGAGACGGTGCGGTAGCGGGCGGCCTGGCGGCCCTGGCGCCGCAGGCTCTCGACCTGCGCGTCGAGCTCGCGCAGGACGTCCTCGACCCGGACGAGGTTGTCTTCCGCAGCCTTGAGGCGCAGTTCCGCCTCGTGCCGGCGGGCGTGCAGCCCGGCGATGCCGGCCGCGTCCTCGATGATGCGTCGGCGCGCCTGCGGCTTCGCCGCGATGATCTCGCTGATCTGGCCCTGGCGCACGAGGGCCGGCGAGCGCGCGCCGGTGGCGGCGTCGGCGAACAGGAGCTGGACGTCGCGGGCGCGCACCTCGCGCCCGTTGATGCGGTAGGTCGAGCCCGCCTCGCGCTCGATCCGGCGGCCGATCTCGAGCACCTCGAACTCGTTGAAGGCGCTCGGCGCCCGGCGCTCGCCGTTGTCGACGGTGAGCACCACCTCGGCGGTGTTGCGGGCCGGCCGGTTGGCGCTCCCCGAGAAGATCACGTCATCCATGCCGGACGCGCGCATGTTCTTGTGGGAGCTCTCCCCCATCACCCAGCGCAGCGCCTCGACGAGGTTCGACTTGCCGCAGCCGTTGGGGCCCACCACTCCGGTGAGCCCCGGCTCGATCGAGACCTCGGTCGGCTCGACGAAGGACTTGAACCCGACGATGCGCAGCTGCGTGAGCTTCATCGGGCCCCGCGGGTCAGCCGAGCAGCGGCTTGATGATCTTCTCCATCTCGGCGAGCGTCATGAAACCGGCGTGGCGCTGGCCGTTGATGAAGAAGGTCGGGGTGGAGTTGACCTTGAACGTGTTGGCGGCCCGGTCGCGCACGGCGACGATGCCGTCGTAGAGTTTCTGGTCGCGCAGGCAGGATTCGAACTTCTCCTGCGACATGCCGGCCTGGCGCATCATCTGCTGCAGGGCGTCGAGGGGCTTGTCGACGAAGGCCCAGCTCTTCTGCCGCTCGAACAGCATGTCGGCGACGGCGGTGTACTGGGCGTCGCCCTGGCAGCGGGCCAGCATGAAGCCGGCGGTGGCGAGCGGGTCGAGGGGGAACTCGCGCAGGATGAAGCGCACCTTGCCGGTGTCGATGTACTGCTTCTTCAGCTCCGGATAGGTCTCGATGTGGAAGCGCGCGCAGTGCGAGCAGGTCAGCGAGGCGTACTCGATGATGGTCACCGGCGCGTCGGGCTTGCCGAGGACGACGTCGCCGAGGGGGCCGGCCTGGGCGAGGTCGCCCGCGCTCGGGTTCGCCTGGGCGAAGGCGGGCAGCTTGGTCGCGATCAGGGCGGTCGCGGCGACCGAGCCGAACAGGGCGAGGGCATGGCGCCGTGTGATCATGAGAGGGTCTCCCGACAGGGTTTTTCGTGCCGTCGGGTAAGACCTGGGAAGCGGCGGTGCAAGGCGGTACTGGGTCACGGTGTCGTGCTCCGGGCGAGGACCGCCGCCCCGAGCCGGTCGAGGGCGGCCCTCAACCCATCGCTGCCGACCGGCGCCACCGCGGCGGAGAGGCGTCGGCGCGCCGGTTCGGGCAGCGGGGGCGGGGCCGGGGGCCGCTTCTCCGGTCGCCGGACCGGGCCCTGCTTGAGGACGAGCCGGCCGACGCAGCGC
>DATLFZ010000129.1:0-7928 GCA_035540795.1 Beijerinckiaceae bacterium
GGCCGCGCCCGGTTCGCTCAGCGCGCCGGGGCGCGGGCCGGCTCGCGGCGCTCGGGCAGGGTGCGGCCCGGCTCGAAGGGGATCTCGCCCGGCGACATCGCGCCGCCCGAGACGATGAAGGACATGGCGTCGGTGGTCGACCAGTCGAGCCAGACGAGGCGGGCGGTCGGCACGATCTCGACGTAGCCGGAGGTCGGGTTGGGCGTCGTCGGCACGTAGACGGCGGCGAGCTCCTCGCCGGTGTCGCTCGCCCGGAACGTCGCGGTGACGAAGCCGACGGCGCGCATCTCCTTCATCGGGAATTCGATCAGCACCACCCGCTGGCCGGTCTGCGGCGCGTCGCGCACCGATTCGATCAGCTTGCGGGTGGCGCCGTAGATCGTCTTGGCGAGGGGCAGCTGGCCGATGAACCGGTCGACGACCCGCAGGATGCGCCGCCCGATCACCGCGTTGGTCGCCGCGCCGATGAGGTAGAGCCCGAACAGCACGAGGATCAGGGCGAGCGTCGACTGGAACCAGGGCGCGGCGACGAGGGCCGCGACCTCGGGATAGGTCGGCCGCAGCGCCCGCGACAGGCCGAGCACGAACAGGCGGCCGAGCGCCACCAGGAGGTCGAGGACGAACCAGACCACCCAGACGGTGATGGCGAGCGGCACCACCGTGAGCACGCCCGCCAGGATGTTCCGCCTGAACCGCTCTACCCGGGTCGTCACGTTCCTCGCTCCGCCGAAGCCCGCTTCCGGCGAGCCGAGGGGCGGCGCGCAGAGCTTGGCCCTAAGGAAACGCTCATGCTCCCGGGGCGCGTTCCGACAGGAGCCGCGCGATCCCGGCGCGCAGGTCCGGGACGCCGTCGCCGGTGCGGCTCGAGGTCGGCTGGATCTCGGGGAAGGCGGCGGGGCGCTTGGCGATGGCGGCGGCCGTCTCGGCGATGCGGCGCTGGAGTTCGCCCTTCTTCAACTCGTCCGCCTTCGTGAGCACGATCTGGTAGGACACGGCCGCCTTGTCGAGGGTGTCCATGACCCCGGAATCGATCGGCTTCAGCCCGTGCCGGGCGTCGATCAGGACGAAGACCCGGGCGAGGTTGGCGCGTCCGCGCAGATAGGCGTGGATCAGCGAGGTCCAGGCCGCGACCTTGTCCTTGCCGGCGGCGGCGTAGCCGTAACCCGGCATGTCGACGAGGACGAGCCGGCCGCCGATGTCGAAGAAATTGAGCTCCTGCGTCCGGCCGGGCGTGTGCGAGGTGCGGGCCAGCGTCTTGCGGCCGGTCAGCGCGTTGACGAGGCTCGACTTGCCCACGTTGGACCGGCCCGCGAAGGCGATCTCGATCCCGCGCATCGGCGGCAGGTTGTCGATCCGGCTCGCCGCCCAGATGAAGCCGGCCTCCCCCGCGAAGAGCTTGCGGCCGGCCTCCAGGAAATCGTCGGGCGCGGGGGCGTCCATCAGCCCGACCCCGTCCCGAGACCCTCGCGCACCGCTTCGAGCGGAGCGTCGATCTCGCACACGACCCCGTCGGGGGCGTAGGCGAGCCGCACCGTGCCGTCGAGCTCGACGGTGAGGCCCCTCTCGATCAGCCGCGACCCGAAGCCTTTTCGCGAGGGCGGCGCGACCGGCGGGCCGCCGTGCTCGGCCCAGCGCATGCGGAAGCGCTGCCCGTCGGCGCCGGGCACGAGGTCCCAGGTGAGGTCGACGCGGCCGCCGTCGCGGGACAGGGCGCCGTACTTCGCCGCGTTGGTGCACAATTCGTGCAGCGCCATCGACAGGGCGAGCGCGGTCCGCGGCTTGAGCCGCAGGGGCGGCCCGGCGACGGCGATGCGATCCTGGTCCTGCGGCCGGTGCGGCTTGAGCGCGCCCTGGACCACCTCGCGGATCTGGGCGCTCTCCCAGTTCTCGCGGGTGAGCACGTCGTGGGCGCCCGAGAGTGCGATCAGGCGCGATTCGAACAGTTCGCGCACCCGCGGATCGACCTCGGCGTTCTTCAGGCTCTGCGCGGCGATCGACTGCACCGTGGCGAGGGTGTTCTTCACCCGGTGGTTCAGCTCGTCCACGAGGAGGCGCAGGTGCTCCTCCGCGCGCTTGCGCTCCGTGATGTCGATGAGGCTGCCGACCACGCGGGTGAGGCGCCCCGAGGCATCGCGTTGCGCGAGCGCCCGGTGCCAGATCCAGACCCAGTGGCCGTCGTGGTGGCGGACCCGGTACTCGGCCTCGTATTGGGGGGCGTCGCCCTCGAGGACGGCCCGGCGGGCGGCGTCGAAGGCCGGCCAGTCCTCCCGGTGGATGCGGTCGTACCAGGCCTCCCGGATCGGGGCGATGCTCTCGGGGGGCTCGCCGACGAGGTCGTAGTGGCGCCGGGTGCGCACCACGTGGTCCGTGGCCGGGTCGTAGTCGAAGACGCCGCCCTGGAAGGCCTCGGTCGCGAGGCGGAAGCGGCCCTCGCTCTCGCGCAAAGCCTCCTCGGCGCGCTTGCGGGCGGTGATGTCGAGGCTGACCGCGACCGCCCCGACCACCCGGCCGGCATCGTCCTTCAGCGCGACGCTGCTCGACAGCAGCGTGCGGGTCTCGCCGTCGGCGAAGGCGAACACGTACTCCTCGTCCTCGACCGGGTCGCCGCGCATGGCGCGCTGGAGCGGCAGGTCGGGCGTCGACACCTCCTGCCCGTCGCGCAGCACGCGGACATGGCCGAGGCGGGCCTTCGGGCTCGCGAAGGAATCCCGGTCGGTCGGGTCCACCCCCATCAGCTCGGCCGCCCAGCGGTTGCGGGTGACGTGGCGGACCTCCGGGTCGTAGGTGAACCAGACGCCGGCGGGCACGGTCGAGAGCACGATCTCGAGCTCGCGGGTGCGGGCCTGCAATTCCTTCTCGGCCCGCCGGCGCTCGGTCGCGTCGAGCTGGACGCCGACCATGCGCCGCAGCCGGCCGTCCGGGCCGTAGAACAGGCGCGCCGAGCCTTCGAGGTCGCGCAGGCCCCCGTCGGGCCGCAGGATGCGGTAGGCGAGGTCGATGTCGGCCTCGCGGCGGTCCACCGCGGCGCGCACCTCCCCGTCTACCCGGGCGAGGTCCTCGGGCAGGATGCGCCGGCGCCAATCCTCGACCCGGCCCTCGAAGCCGCCGGACGCGAGCCCGAACAGGCGTTCCTGCTCCTTCGTCCAGACCACGTCGCCGGTGGCGAGATCCCAGTCGAAGATGCCGATGCCGCCGGCCCGCACCGCGAGTTCGAGCCGGCCCTCCGTGTCGCGCCAGGCGTCCGGCCCGGGGCGCTCCTGGAGGGCGAAAACGGCCCGGCCCGGATCCCCGGCGAGCAGCGCGCCGCTGACCCGCAGGGACGCGCCGCTGCCGTCCGGTCCGGGCCAGAGGACGTCGTAGGGATCGCACGTCCCGTGGGCGCGCAGGTCGCAGAGCGCCCGGCGGGCGGCGGCGGCCTCCTCGGGTCCGGCGAGGCTCGCCCAGTCCCGCGGCCCGCTCGCGAAGGCGGTGCGACTCAGCCCCGCATGGGCGAGGGCGCGGTCGTTGACCGCGACGACCGCTCCGGATTCGAGCTCGACCACGACCAATCCCATGAGGGGGGAGTCGAACAGGCCGCGCAGCAGCGCCTCGTCCGGCGCCGCGCCAACCGGCCGCGCCCGCGCGGCTTGCGGGGCGTCGGCCTCAGCGTCGATCAGGGCGGGCGTCCTTCGCGGCACGGCGGGAGATTGCCCCAGAGCCGGGCCGGTGACAACGCGCGGGCCGGTCCGCGCCGGCCCGCATCCTCAGCCCTTGGCCGGAGCCCGCTTGGGGAACATCCCTCGCAGATTGTCCCACAGCTCCACCTTCACCCCGTGCCGGCGCATGATGAAGTACTGCTGGCCGATGGAGAGCAGGTTGTTCCAGGCCCAGTAGATCACGAGCCCGGCCGGGAACGAGGCCAGCATAAAGGTGAAGATCAGCGGCATCCAGGCGAACACGGTCTTCTGGATCGGGTCCGTCGGCTGCGGGTTCATCTGCATCTGCAGCCACATCGTGATGCCCATGGCGATGGGCCACACGCCGATGTGGAGGAACTCCGGCACGGCGAAGGGCAGGAGCCCGAACAGGTTGAAGATCGAGGTCGGGTCCGGCGCGGCGAGGTCGCGGATCCAGCCGAAGAACGGCGCGTGCCGCATCTCGATCGACACGAACAGCACCTTGTAGAGCGCGAAGAAGACCGGGATCTGGATCAGCACCGGCCAGCAGCCGGCGATCGGGTTGATCTTCTCCTTCTTGTACAGCTCCATCAACGCCTGCTGCTGCTTCATCTTGTCGTCGGCATAGCGGTCGCGGATCGCCATCATCTCCGGCTGGACCGCCTTCATCTTCGCCATCGAGGCGTAGGACTTGTTGGCGAGCGGGAAGAAGACGATCTTGATCAGGACCGTGACGAACAGGATCGACAGGCCGAAATTGCCGAACAGGCGGTAGAAGAAGTCGAGCACCTTGAACAAGGGCTTGGTCAGGAAGTAGAACCAGCCCCAGTCGATGATCAGGTCGAAGCGCAGGATGTTGAAGCGCTCCTGGTAGGCGTCGACGGCCGAGACCTCCTTGGCGCCGGCGAACAGCATCTTGCCGTATTCGAGGGTGGCGCCGGGCGCCAGCGTGCGGGCGTCGCCGAGCACGTTCGACTGGTAGACCTGGGCGGCGCCGTCGCCGCGCATGGTGAAGCTGCCCTGGAAGGGCTGGGCCTGGTCGGGGACGAGCGCCGCCGCCCAGTACTTGTCGGTGATGCCGACGAAGCCGCCGGTGACGCCGCTCCAGACCCGGCCGCGGGTCGCCTGGCCGGCCAGCGCCGGCTCCTTGGCGACGTTGTCGTAGGTGAATTCCTGCAGGCCCTTGTCGCCGAGGACGCCGATCATGCCCTCGTGCAGCACGTAGTAGCCGAGGGTCGCGGGCTTCCCGTGCCGGGCGACGAGCGCATAGGGGTGCAGGGTGAGCGCCTGCGCGCCCCGGTTCTCGACGAAGTCGCGGACCTGGAACATGTAGCGCTCGTCGACGCGGATCTCGCGCCGGAAGACGAGGCCCTGGCCGCTGTCCCAGGTGAGGGTGACCGGCTGCGTCGCCGTGAGCACCTGGCCGTCGGCGGTCCAGACGGTGTCCGCCGTCGGGAGCATGCCCTGCGGCGCGCCGACCCAGCCGAACTCGGCGTAGTAGGGGTTGGTGCTGCCGACCGGCGAGAACAGGACGATGTTGGGGCTGCGCGGATCGACGGTCTCGCGAAAGCCTTTCAGCTTGACGTCGTCGATGCGGGCGCCGCGCAGGCTGATCGAGCCCGACAGGCTCGGCGTGTCGATGGCGATGCGGGGGGCGGCCTGGAGGGCGGCCTCGCGGGGCAGCGGCGCGCCCGGGACCGCCGGCACCGCCGGCTTGGTGCCGGGGATCGGCGCCGCCGGCCCGCCGGCCTCGCTCGGCGTCGGCATGCCCGGGACGGGGATCGGGGTCTGGGCCTCGGTGGTCGCCGCGGGCGGCTGCGCGGCGCGGCGCTGCTGCTCCATCTGGGGCGTACCGTAGAAGTACTGCCAGCCGATCAGAACCACCACCGAAAGGAGGATGGCGAGGAGGAGGTTCCGGTTTTCTTCACGCATGGCCGATTCCGCGACGCTCGCCCTGCGGCGAGATCAAACATTCCCCGCGCCGCGGGAGAGCTCCCGCCGATCGCCGTTCCTCGAGCCCCTCAGGCCCGGCCCGGCGGGCCGGATTCGGACCGCGCCGGCCTCGGTTTCGTCACCACCGCCAGCGCGCGCTCCAGGTCCGCGACCAGCATGTGGTAGTCCGCGCCCAGGATGTCACGCCGCCCGATGACCACGATATCGGCGTCGGCGTCCAGGCGGCCCTGCGCCGCATCCCGGACCGCCTGCCGCAGGCGCCGCCGGATCCGGTTGCGCTCGGTGGCGTGGCCGACCTTCCGGGTCACCGTCAACCCGACCCGCAGGCCCCGCTCGTCGTCCCGGAGCCGCCCCTGGACCGTCATCCGCTCCGTGTGGAAGCGGCGGCCCGAAGCCGCCGCCTTGAATTCCGCTCGCTTGGTCAGGCGCCCCGGCGCAGGCCGCGCCGGTCGCGCCGGCCCCTCGGCCATGCGCCCGTCAGGCGGACAGGCGCTTGCGGCCGCGGGCGCGGCGCGCGGCGATCACCTTGCGGCCGCCCTTGGTGGCCATGCGGGCGCGAAAGCCGTGGCGGCGCTTGCGCACGAGCTTGCTCGGTTGATAGGTCCTCTTCACGGCCTCGTCTCCGCTCGCGAGGCGGACGGCGCCAGCGCGCCGGTCCCGGATGTCGCGATGTTAGCTGGCAAATGGAAATGGGCGCCGTCGGGGCGCCGCAGGGCGCGGCTTATCGCCCAAGGGGCCCCGGAAGTCAACCCGAACCGACGCTTCTAACCCGCCCCGATCGCCTCTTCGAGGATGTCGAGGGCCGACGTCATCTGCGCCTCCGTCACGGTCAGCGGCGGGGTGAGCGTGAGCACGTGGCCCATGGTGGTCTTGAAGGACAGGCCGCGGTCGAGGG
Organism: Beijerinckiaceae bacterium; assembly: GCA_035540795.1. GTDB lineage: Bacteria > Pseudomonadota > Alphaproteobacteria > Rhizobiales > Beijerinckiaceae > JAJKJG01. The sequence continues at coordinate 6,505 of DATLFZ010000129.1, forward strand.
CCCGGTAGAGGACGGTCTCGGCGAGGTCGGGGTCGGGCTCGCGGGTGTCGCGGCTCTTCACGAGGTCGATGCCGATGAGGAGGCCGCGGCCGCGCACGTCGCCGATCGCCGGCAGGCGGCGCTTCATGGCGTGGAGGCGCTCGAGGGCGAGGGCGCCGACCCGGGCGGCGTTCTCGACGAGGCCCTCGTCCTCGATGATCTCGATCGTGGTCAGCGCCGCGCGGGCGGTGACCGGGTTCTTCTCGTGGGTGTAGTGGCCGAACGCGTAGGCCCCGCCCACGTCGAGCCCGGGCCGGGCGATCACTGCCGCGATCGGCAGGATGCCGCCGCCGAGGCCCTTCCCGAGAACGAGGATGTCCGGGACGACCCCGTCGTGCTCGCAGGCGAACATTCTTCCCGTCTTGCCGAGGCCGGTCGGGATCTCGTCGAAGATCAGGAGCGCGCCGTGCCGGTCGCAGGCCTCCCGCACCGCGCGCCAATAGCCGGGCGGCGGCAGGTAGGGCACCGCCCGGGCCGGCTCGGCGATCACCGCCGCCACGTCGCCCTCCCGGGCGAGCACGTACGCGACCATGCCGGCGCAGGCCATGCGGCAGCGGTCGAGATAGGGCCGGCCGTCCTCGTCCGAGGGGTGGCCGTAGGGGCAGCGGTAGCAGGCGAAGGGCGCGACGTGCTGGGCCCCGGCGACGAGCGGCGCCGCCGGGCCGGAGCGGAACAGGGCCTCGCCCGAGAGCGCCGCCGCGCCGAAGCCGGCCCCGTGGAAGGCGTCCCAGAAGGACAGGGTCTTGAAGCGCCCGGTGGCGGCCCGGGCGATCTTGACCGCCACCTCGACCGCGTCGGAACCGCCGGTCGTGAACAGGACCTTCGACAGGTCGCCCGGGGCGATGGCGGCGAGCTTCTCGGCGAGCGCCACCGCGGGCTCGCAGGCGTAGCGCCGCGGCGCGAAGGGGAGCGCGTCCATCTGCGCGGCGATCGCCGCCTTCAGGCGCGGATGGCCGTAGCCGAGGTGGTGGACGTTGTTGCCGTGGAAATCCATGAAGCGGCGCCCGGCCGCGTCCTCGAGCCAGATCCCCTCCGCCTTGGTGACCGCGTTCAGGCAGGGGGTCGACACCGACTGGTGCAGGAAGGCGGCGGCGTCGCGCTCGAGCAGGGCCCGGGTCGCCGCGTCGAGGGCGCGGGCCTGCCAGGCGGCGCGCCGGTCCGTGAGGTTGGTGTCCCCTTCCGACTGGGCGACGCTCATGCGGCGTCGGCCCGGGCGCCGAGAAGGTCGGCAAGGGTCTCCTCGGCGAGCGCGAAGGCGGTCGACATGCCGGTGCCGGAGGTGACGGTGACGACGCGCAGGTTGCGCGCCGGGGCGTCGACCAGAACCGGCCGGTCCGGCAGGCTCGCATAGGTGCCGATCCAGCGCGCGACCACCGGCGGGCGGT
>DATLFZ010000130.1:0-3382 GCA_035540795.1 Beijerinckiaceae bacterium
GAGGCGCCCAGGCTCGACAGGAGGGCGATGGTCAGAAGCGTCGCGGTGCGGGTCATCGGATTTCTCCCCTTGGCGGCCCCGCGGGCCGTCGTTGGTCCCTATGAACCACGGGAGAGAGGGAGCGGCGGTGCGCCGGCGCACCGGGCGGCGCGCCTCAGGCGTTGGCGCGGAAGATCAGGGCGAGGATCGCGGCGAGGAGCGCGCCGTAGCCGAGCATCGCCGTCGCGAAGCGCCGCCGGGCCCGCCGGCGCTTGCGCCGCTTCGGCCCGGGCGCCGGCGCTTCCGCCCCTTCCCCTGCTGCATTCGCGTCGATTTTGAGTCGGTTACGATCGGTGTTTTGCGGATTACTGTCCATCGATTTGCTTCGCCGATCGTGACATCGCCGCAAGAGGGGACGTGTACCCTGCAGCCTCCTTAGGTCTATCCGGGGGATGCAGCGATGTTCAAGCGCTTCCTGCAATCCGAGGGCGGCAATCTGGCGCCGACCTTCGCCGTGGCCCTCCTTCCCGTCGTCGGTCTGTCCGGCGCCGCGGTCGACTATTCCCGGGCGAGTGCCCTGCGCAACGTCCTCCAGGCGGCGGCGGACGCGGCCGCGCTGCACGGAGCGACCGCGGCCGGCGCGAGCGACGCGCACCGGGTCGCGGTGGCGGAGGCGGTCGTCAAGGCCCGCCACCCGGACGCGACCGCCCAGGCCTCCGTCGCCTCCGACCGGGTCTCCGTGCTCGCGACCGGCACCATCAAGACGACCACCCTCGGGGCGCTCCGCATCGACAAGATCGCGGTCGAGGCGAAGGCCACGGCGGTCAAGGGGCGCAACGGCCCGCCCGCCTGCGTCGTCGCCCTCAACCGCACGGTCAGCGGCGCCGTCACCTTCGGCGGCAACGCGAGCTTCGCGGCGGACGGCTGCATGGTCCAGAGCAACTCGGCCCACGCGAGCGGCCTCGTCTTCGAGGGCTCGACAACGGCGAGCGCGGCCGGGTTCTGCAGCGCGGGCGGGGTCGCCGCCTCGCGCACCATCACCCCGGAGCCGCGCCGCAACTGCCCGCCCGTGGACGACCCATTTCGGAACCTGTCGGCGCCGGTCACCACCGGCTGCACCTATCCGAGCCTCGTCGAGGTCGAGCCGAGCCAGACCCGGACCCTGTCGCCGGGCATCTATTGCGGCGGCCTGACGCTGAAGGGCACGGTGACCTTCCAGCCCGGCACCTACGTCATCAAGAACGGGCGCCTCACCATCAACAGCCAGGCCCGGCTCACCGGCGAGGGCGTGACGTTCTACCTGACCGGCACCGGGGCCGGCTTCACGATCAACGGCGGCAGCGACGTGCGCCTGTCGGCGCCGAAGGACGGCACCTACGGCGGCATGCTGATCGTCCAGGACCGGGCGTCGAACCCGGACTTCACCAACACCCTCAACGGCAACGCCAGCACCGTGCTCGCCGGGGCGATCTACACGCCGACGCAGCGCATCACCGTGAGCGGGACCGGCGGCTTCGGCCAGGCCTCCCAGCTCATGCCCCTCGTCGCCGACCAGCTCAAATTCACCGGCAACTCGGTGACCAAGGTCGACCTCACCGGCATCCAGATGGCGGCGCCGCTGCCCAAGGACCAGGGCGAGGCGCGGCTGGTCGAATGAGAAAAGGCCGCCCGGAGGCGGCCTTTTCGGTCTTCGTTCGGTCGCGGGCGGCCCGGCTCACTCGGCGGCGGGCGGGAGCTCGTTGACGGCGGCGGCCTGCTCCTGCGCGCGCTGCTGCAGGATGAGGTCGTCCCGGTGGGTGGCGACCCGGCGCAGCTGCGAGTTCATGGCCCCGGTGCCGGCCGGGATCAGGCTGCCGACGATGACGTTCTCCTTCAGGCCCTCGAGGGTGTCGACCTTGCCGTTGACCGCCGCCTCGGTGAGGACGCGGGTGGTCTCCTGGAAGGACGCCGCCGAGATGAACGAGCGCGTCTGCAGCGAGGCCTTGGTGATGCCGAGCAGGACCGGCACGCCGGCCGCGGGCTTCTTGCCCTCGCTGTCGAGGCGGGTGTTGATCTCGTCGAGCTCCATCCGGTCGATCTGCTCGCCGGCGATGAGATCGCTCTCGCCGCCGTCGGTGATCTCGACCTTCTGCAGCATCTGGCGGACGATCACCTCGATGTGCTTGTCGTTGATCGACACGCCCTGCAGCCGGTAGACCTCCTGGATCTCGTTGACGAGGTAGGCGGCGAGCTCCTCGACGCCCTTGATCGCCAGGATGTCGTGCGGCGCCGGGTTGCCGTCGACGATGAAGTCGCCGATCTCGACCACGTCGCCGTCCTGCAGGTGGATGTGCTTGCCCTTCGGGATCAGGTACTCCACCGGCTCGGAGCCGTCGTGCGGGTTCAGCGTCAGGCGGCGCTTGTTCTTGTAGTCGCGCCCGAACTGGATGGTGCCCGACTTCTCGGCGATGATGGCCGCGTCCTTGGGCCGGCGCGCCTCGAACAGCTCCGCCACGCGCGGCAGGCCGCCCGTGATGTCGCGGGTCTTGGCGCTCTCGGTCGAGATGCGGGCGAGGACGTCGCCGGCCTTGACCTTGGCCCCGGGATCGACCGCGATGATCGCCTCCACCGGCAGGAGGGCGCGGGCGTCGCTGCCCCGGGTCGCCTTGGCGACCTTGCCCTCCGTGGTGTGGATGACGATCGCCGGGCGCAGGTCGGACGTGCGCGAGGAGCCGCGCCAGTCGATGACCACGCGCTTGGCGATGCCGGTCGACTCGTCGGTGGTCTCGATCATCGAGGCGCCGTCGACGAGGTCCTCGTAGGCGACCCGCCCGTCGACCTCGGCGAGGATCGGACGGGTGTAGGGGTCCCACTCGGCGATGCGCTGGCCGCGCTTGATCTGGTCGCCCTCGTCGACCTTGAGGCGGGCGCCGTACTGGATGCGGTGCACCGCCCGCTCGGCGCCGTCGGGACCGACCACCACGACCGCCACGTTGCGCCCCATGGCGATGAGCTCGCCGTCGGAGTTGCGCGCGACGCTGCGGTTGCGGATGTGGACCGCGCCCTCGAAGTTCGACTCGATGAAGGACTGGTCCGCGATCTGCGCCGCGCCGCCGATGTGGAAGGTGCGCATGGTGAGCTGGGTGCCCGGCTCGCCGATCGACTGGGCCGCGATGACGCCGACCGCCTCGCCGTGATTGACCGGCGTGCCGCGGGCGAGGTCGCGCCCGTAGCAGGTGGCGCAGACGCCGTTCTTCGACTCGCAGACCAGCACCGAGCGGATCTTCACCTCCTGGATGCCGGCGGCGTTGATTGCCTCGATGTGGGTCTCCTCGATCATGGTGCCCTGGGGCACGATGACGTCGCCGTCGGCGGCGACGAGGTCCTCCGCCGTGGTGCGGCCGAGGATGCGCGAGGCGAGGGA
>DATLFZ010000131.1:0-2040 GCA_035540795.1 Beijerinckiaceae bacterium
GTGCTGGCCCTCGGCATCGATCAGGACGCCAACATACGCCGTGCGGCTTACTTCGTGGATCGGATTCTCAAGGGCACGAGCCCGGCGGAGCTGCCCATCGAGCAGCCGACCGAGACCAGGCTTGCGGTCAATCTGACGGCCGCCAAGCGCTTCGGCTGGACCATCCCGCCCTCGCTTCTCGCCCGCGCCGACGAGGTGATCGAATGACCGTCTCTGTCCGATCGAGTCCGGACCCGAGGGGGGTTGTTCCGTCGCCGGCGACAAGATCGCCAACGTCATCGCCGACATGTCCCCCGGCCTCGAGGTCGCCTCGGACGAGGACATCGACCGGATCTTCGCCCGCCTAAGGCGGAGCGTCCGGGTCGAGGGGGTAGATCGGGCGTTCGAGGCGGTCGTAGCGCAGGATGCGGTTGTCGGAGGTGGTGACGCCGACGCCGTCCAGCGTGAAGGTCGCCTTGGCGAGCGGCGCGAAGCCCGCCCGGTAGTGGATGCGCGACTTCAGCAGCAGGTAGCGGCAATGGCGCGGGTCGATGCCGTTGTTGGTGAAGATGCCCGCGTCCCAGGGCTCGTGGTGCAGCGAGGTCACCACGATCTTGATGCCGGCGGTCTCGAACACGGCGGTCGGGCCGGTGGTGACCCGGCTTCCCGTGTACATCGGCCCGCGCACGGTCCATTCCCCGTCGGACAGGCTGCGCACCCGGCCCGTGACCCGCAGGGGCTCGCCCTTGACGCCGATCGAGGGCATGTCGGTGCGCCCGCCGAGGTCCAGCGTGAGGGTGGCGCCGGCCCCGGCCCGGCGCATGGTCTCGACCGCCTGCGGGTCCCACACGGCGGCGACCGCGACGTCCTCCACCTTGTGGCGGATCAATTCGCGGATCACGACCATGGAATCGGCGCTGCCGCCGGAGCCGACGTTGTCGGCGTGGTCGAGGAGCACGATCGGCGCGTCGTTGACGCCCTTCGCCCGGGCGATCGCCTTCTCGATCGGCTCGTGGCGGTAGACGAACTCCTCGCGGTTGTCCCAGGCGAAGCCGAGGAGCCGGTCGCGGGCCGCCTCGGCGGCCGCGCCGTCGCCGTCGGCGACCACCACCGCCGACAGCCCGGCGACGGGGATGTCGGCCATCGGAAACCCGCCGAACACGGACGCCGCCAGGATTTTTTGCCGCCCCTCCTCGGTGCGGGTCATCTCCTGGAGCGGGCCCATCGGGTGGTCGGCGGTGCCCATGCGCAGGGTCTGGGCGAGGAGCGGCAGGCGGCCGTAGGCCATGACCGGCCGGCAGCGCCCGTCCATCGCGTCGAGCAGCACCCGGCCGATGCGCTTGCCCACCTCGTACATGTCGGTGTGGGGGTAGCTCTTGTAGCCGATGAGGCAGGTGCAGTTGTCGACGACGCGCCGCGTGACGTTGCCGTGCATGTCGAGGGTGACGGCGATCGGCAAATCCGGCGCGATGCCGCGCATGGCTTCGAGGAGCCCGCCCTCGCCGTCCCAGTCGGGCTCGGCGACCATCGCCCCGTGCAGGTCGAGCATGGCGCAGTCGAAGGCGCCCGAACGCAGGGCGTCGAGGATGCGGCCGGTGAGGTACTCGTAGGGCTCGCGCTGGACGAGGCCCGACGGCATCGCCTCGGCGGCGACGGGCGTGACGATCTCGGCGCCCCTCTCGGCGGCGAGGTCGAGATAGGCCGCGAGCGGATGGTTGGTGCCCCGATAGGCCCGCTCGACGGCGCTCCCCTCGTAGAGCCCCCAGGCGCGGAAGCGGGCGAGGTCCGTCGGCACCGGCGAAAAGGTGTTGGTCTCGTGCTTCAGCATCGCCGCCAGAATGCGCATCCGCCGCTCCCGTCTCCGCCGCCATTGTGGCGGGCCGGCGGGCGGAGGCAAGCGGCGGGGGCCGAACCTCTCCCCGACGCGGAGAGGTCTAGTCGCGCCGGCAGACGCGACCGGGTGAGGGGAGGAACGGCACCGGAGAGAGCGCGCGTCCTCCCCCCGGCCCCTCACCCTGACCCTCTCCCCGCGAGCGGGGAGAGGGGATTCCTCCTCAGGGG
>DATLFZ010000132.1:0-5802 GCA_035540795.1 Beijerinckiaceae bacterium
GAGGGGGCCAGGGCCCCGTCAGAGGCGGCGGGCCCGAAAAGTGTCGCAGGACCGCACCTGGCCGCTCTTCAGCCCGGTCATGAGCCAGCGCACCCGCTGCTCGGACGAGCCGTGGGTGAAGGAATCCGGCACGACCCGGCCCTGGCTCTTGCGCTGGAGCGCGTCGTCGCCGATCGCCTCCGCCGCCTTGACGGCCTTTTCCACGTCGCCCTGCTCGAGGGAATTCCAGCGCTGGTGGGAATGGTGCGCCCAGACGCCGGCGAGGCAGTCCGCCATCAGCTCGACCCGCACCGAGAGCTGGTTCGCCTCCGTCTGGCTCACCTCGCGGCGGCGGGCGTTGACCTGGTCCAGAATGCCCATCAGGTTCTCGATGTGGTGGCCGACCTCGTGCGCGATCACGTAGGCGTAGGCGAACTCGCCGCCGGCCTGGAAGCGGCGCTCCATCTCCTGGAAGAAGGCGAGGTCGATGTAGATGCTCTGGTCGAGGGGGCAGTAGAACGGGCCCATCGCCGAGACGCCCTGGCCGCAGCGCGACCGGGTCGCCCCGGTGAACAGGACCAGCGTCGGCGGCCGGTAGGCGCGCCCGGTCTGGGCCGGCAGCACCTCCTTCCAGACGTCCTCCGTGTTGCCGAGGACGGCGGCGGCGAAGCGGCCCTGCCGGTCCTCCGGCGTGCCGGTGCGCCCCTGCTGCTCGACGGCCGGACCGCGGTTGGCGATCATCTCGGCGCCGCCGATCAGGAGGCGCGGGTCGATGCCGAGCGCCCAGCCCAGGAGGCCGAGGATCATCACCGTGCCGATGCCGAGCCCGCCGGCCGCCCCGCCCATGCCGCGGCGGTCGCTCACGTTGGTCGAGGTCCGAAAATCCTCCCAGCGCATGCGGGTCTCCGTCGATCCGTCGCGACAATGGCCGATGGCGGCCCGAGTTCCCGCGCCTACTCCCGCCCGTCCAGCGCACGGCGCAGGGCCTGCAGGTCGCGCCAGGCGAGGCGTTTCTGCGCGGGCTGGCGCAGGAGATAGGCCGGGTGGAGCATGGCGAGGCCGCGGATCTCGCGTCTTCCGGTCCGGTAGGGGAACCAGCGCCCGCGCGCCCGCAGGATGCCCTCCTTCGTGCCGAGGAGCGCCTGCGTCGCCGGCGCGCCGAGGCAGACGAGGAAATCCGGATCGGCGAGCTCGATCTGGCGGTCGAGGAACGGCCGGCAGATGGCGGCCTCCTGCGGCGTCGGGGTGCGGTTGCCGGGCGGGCGCCACGGCACGAGGTTGGCGATGTAGACCTGGCTCCGGTCGAGGCCGATCGCCGCGAGCATCCGGTCGAGGAGCTGCCCGGCCCGGCCGACGAACGGCTTTCCCATGCGGTCCTCGTCGGCGCCGGGCGCCTCGCCGACGATCATCACCCGCCCGCCAGGGGTGCCGTCGGCGAAGACGAGCGTCTTGGCGCTGACCTTGAGCGCGCAGCCGTCGAAGGCGGCGAGCAGCCGCTCGAGCTCATCGAGGCTTCCCGCGTCGCGGGCGAGCGCCCGCGCCTCGGCCGCAATCTCCTCCGGGCTCGCGGCGGCGTTCGGCAGGCCCCCCGGCGCGGCCGGGGGCGGACGGTCGGGGAGGGGCGCCGGCCCCGGGCCAGGCGCCGGCCGCGCGCCGGGCGGCGGCGCGAAGCGGTCCTGCGGCTCCTCCGCAAGCGCGCAATCGATCCCGGCCTCGACGTAGAATTCGAGGGCCGAGACGAGCGCCGCGGGACTTTGGGCCTGCATCGGCCGAGTGGTACGGCCTCCCCCGGCCCGGGGCAATCGGGCTTGCGAAGCCGGCGGGGCGGCGGCAGGGTGCGGCCGACGATCAGGAGAGCGCGACGTGGATCTGCCCGAACGGGAATCGATGGAGTTCGACGTGGTGATCGTCGGGGCGGGGCCGGCCGGCCTCGCCGCCGCCATCCGCCTGAAGCAGATCGCCGCGGTCGCGGGCAGCGAGATCTCGGTCGTCGTGGTGGAGAAGGGCTCCGAGGTCGGCGCCCACATCCTCTCCGGCGTCGTCGTCGACCCGATCGGCCTCGACCGGCTCCTGCCCGGCTGGCGCACCGATCCCGAGCGGCCGCTCAAGACGCAGGTGAACCGGGACGAGTTCCTCTATCTCGGTCCGGCCGGCGGCGTGCGGCTGCCGAACGTGTTCATGCCGCGCCTGATGGACAACCACGGCAACTATGTCGGGTCGCTCGGAAACGTGTGCCGCTACCTCGCCCGCAAGGCGGAGGAGCTCGGGGTCGAGATCTATCCGGGCTTCGCCGGCTCCGAGGTGCTGATCGATTCCGACAACCGGGTCGTCGGCATCGCCACCGGCGATCTCGGCATCGGCAAGGACGGCAAGCGCAAGGACAACTTCACCCGGGGCATGGAGCTGCGGGCGAAGTACACGATTTTCGGGGAGGGCGTGCGGGGCAACCTGTCGAAGCAGCTCGTCCATCATTACGGCCTGGCGAACGGGCGCGACCACCAGAAATACGGCATCGGCATCAAGGAACTGTGGGAGGTCCGCCCCGAGAACCATCGGCCGGGCCTCGTCCAGCACTCGATGGGCTGGCCGCTGCCGAACCGGGCCGGCGGCGGATCCTGGCTCTACCATTTCGAGGACAACCTGGTCTCGGTCGGCTTCGTGGTGCACCTCAACTACGCGAATCCCACCCTGTCGCCCTTCGACGAGTTCCAGCGCTTCAAGACCCATCCCCGCATCCGGGACGTGTTCGAGGGCGGCAAGCGCATCGGCTACGGCGCCCGCGCGATCGTCGAAGGGGGTTGGCAGTCGGTGCCGCGCCTGACCTTCCCGGGCGGCTGCCTCGTCGGCGACTCCGCCGGGTTCGTCAACGTGCCGCGCATCAAGGGCAGCCACAACGCGATCCTGTCGGGGATGCTGTGCGCCGAGCACGTCGCCGAGGCCCTCGCGGCGGGGCGGGCGAACGACGAGGTCGCTTCCTACGAGGAGGCCTGGCGCGGCTCCGAGATCGGCTACGACCTCTTCCGGGTCCGCAACATCAAGCCGCTGTGGTCGAAGTACGGGACCCTCGCCGGCGTGACCCTCGGCGGCCTCGACATGTGGATGAACGAGCTCCTGAAATGGTCCTTCTTCGGCACCATGAGCCACGGCAAGCCCGACCACGAGAGCCTGCAGCCGATCGGTGAGGCGAAGGCGATCGAGTACCCGAAGCCCGACGGGGTGCTCACCTTCGACAAGCTGTCCTCGGTGTTCCTGTCGAACACCAACCACGAGGAGGACCAGCCGAGCCACCTCGTGCTCAAGGACCCGGCGGTGCCGATCGCCCACAACCTGCCGCGCTACGGCGAGCCGGCCCGGCTCTACTGTCCCGCCGGCGTCTACGAGGTGGTCTACGCGGACGCCGCGCAGCGCACCGATCCGCGCTTCGTGATCAACGCCCAGAACTGCGTCCACTGCAAGACGTGCGACATCAAGGATCCCCTCCAGAACATCATGTGGGTGCCGCCGGAAGGGGGCGGGGGGCCGAACTACGTGAACATGTGAGCGCCGCCGCGATTCGGCCCCGGACAAGCCGTCCGCGCGTCAACCTTTCGCCTTGCCGCTCCCGCCCGAAGCAGCCATTGTCCCCGCCGATCGGGTCACCCGCCTGGCGGCGGGCGTGCCTTGCTGGAGTCGACCTTGCCCTCTCTGAAGACGTCTTTGGCGGCGTGCGGCCTCGCCGCACTCCTGGCCGTCGCGCCCGCCGTCGCGATCGCCTCGGCGAAGCCTGAGGCGGGCGGGTCCCGCGGCTTCCAGACGGCCGACAGCCTCGAGGGCAACTTCCTCGCCGCCTACATCGCCGGCGCCGCCCGGGACACTGCCGCCGCGGCGATCTTCTACCGCGAGGCGCTGAAGGACGACCCCCGCAATCCGCAGCTCCTCGAGCGGGCTTTCGTCGCCTTCATGGCCGACGGGGCGATGGCGGAGGCCTTCCGGGTCGCCGAGCGCCTGATCGCCCGGGACCGGGCGAACGGCCTCGCCCAGCTCGCCACCGGGGTGAAGCACCTCAAGGCGCGCCAGTACGGCAACGCCCGCGGCAGCCTGTCGAAGGGCGCCCGCGGTCGCGCCGCCGACCTCACGGCGACGCTCCTCACCTCCTGGGCCTGGGCCGGATCCGGCGACGGCAAGCGGGCCCTCGAGACGATCGACAAGCTCAAGGGCGAGCGCGCCTACAACGCCTTCCGCGACTACCACGCCGGCCTCATCGCCCAGTGGGTCGGCAACACCGCCGAGGCGGAGAAGCGCCTGACGAGCGCCTTCGAGGCGGAGCGCACGACGCTGCGCATCGTCGACGCCTATGCCCGGTTCGAGGCCCGGCGCGGCCGGCGCGAGGCGGCGCTCGCCGCCTACGAGGGGTTCGATTCGCTGGTGCCGCGCCACCCGCTCGTGCGCGGCGCGCTCGCCGAGCTGCGCGACGGCAAGCCGCTGTCCCCGCTGGTCAGCTCGCCGCAGGAGGGCGCGGCGGAGGTCCTCTACGGCCTCGGCGCCGCCGGCAACACGCAGGGCGACGAGCTGCCCGCCATCGTCTACCTGCGCCTCGCGCTCCACCTCAACCCGGACCACCCGCTCGCGCTGGTCACCCTCGCCGACATCTTCGAGCGGCTGAAGCGCTTCGAGCAGGCGAACGAGATCCTCGCCCGGGTGCCGCAGGATTCCCTCCTGCGCACGACGGCGGAGATCCAGATGGGCCTCAACCTCGAGCAGATGGGCAAGGGCGAGGAGGCGGTGCGCCACCTCGAGGGCCTGATGCGCAAGCGGCCCGACGACATCGAGGTCATCCTCGCGCTCGGCAACGTGCAGCGCTCGCAGAAGCGCTACGCGGAAGCCGCGGAGACGTATTCGCAAGCCGTCGCGCGCATCGGCACCCCGGACCGCACCCATTGGACGCTGTTCTACTTCCGCGGCAGCGCCTACGAGCGCTCGAAGCAGTGGGACAAGGCCGAGGCCGACCTGAAGAAGGCCCTCGAGCTCGTGCCCGACACCCACACGGTCGGGCGGGCGCAGGTGCTCAACTACCTCGCCTATTCCTGGGTCGACATGGGCGTGAACATCGAGCGCTCGTTCGAGATGCTGAAGGAGGCGGTCGAGCTCGCCCCCCGCGACGGCATGATCATCGACAGCCTCGGCTGGGCCTATTACCGGCTCGGGCGCTACGAGGACGCGGTGCGCGAGCTCGAGCGCGCGGTGGAGCTGAAGCCGGGCGACCCGGTCATCAACGACCATCTCGGCGACGCGTACTGGAAGGTCGGCCGCCGCCTCGAGGCCCGGTTCCAGTGGCAGCACGCCAAGGATTCGAACCCCGAGCCGGACGATCTCGCCAAGATCCTGGTGAAGCTCGAAAAGGGCCTGCCGGATTCCGAGACGCCGACCGCCGCCGGCAGCGACGCCGACCGCGCCGAGCTCAAGCGCAACGGCGGCTGACGTTCAGCCGCGCGCGGCGGAGATCTCGAGCTCGCGCACGAGGTCGACCCGGCCGTCGTCGGACTGGTCGCAGCGGATCAGGATCACCCCGCGCCGGGAGCCATGGGCGAGGTCGAGCAGGCGCATGAAGCGGTCCGGCGACAGGAAGACGTCGAAGCGCGCCTCTCCCGCCCCGGCGACCCCGAAATAGTCGCCGCTGATGTAGTCGAACTGCGCCGGCCAGGTCTTGGCGAACATGCGCAGGGGCTCGGTCGTCGAGCCCCACACCGTGAGGTCGACGGGGCCGAGCTCCCGGAGCGGAGCGCGGGTCGGCGGGTCGATGTGTTGGCCGCGCCCGGTGAGCTTGGCGACGCCCACCTCCGAGGT
>DATLFZ010000133.1:0-2879 GCA_035540795.1 Beijerinckiaceae bacterium
CGCTCGCTGTTGTTGTGGATGATGCGGGCGGCCCGCACCTGCCACAGAGGCGGGCGGGTGGGGTCGTCGCGGCAGGGCTCGCACGCCGTGTAGGTGCCCCGCTCGAAGATCATCTGGTCGCCGTCGATCCGCTCCGCCCGGGGCGCCGACATGCGGGTGCGGGTCGGGCGGCCGCGGTCGACGACCGACTGCTCGACCCGCAACGAATCGATGAAGCCCGCCCGAAAATCCTCGGTAAGCTCGAAGCGGTCGCCGGTGACGACGGCGCCCGACGCCTCCGTCATCCGCGCGTTGCCTTCCGCGATGACGCGCCCGGTGTTGCGGTCGTAGGTGACCCGGTCGGCCTGGAGGGTGCGGCCCTGGTAGCTCAGCTCGACGTCGCCGGAGGCCGAGACGGTGTTGCGATCCTCGTCGTAGACGATCTCGCGCGCCTCGACGAGCAGCCGGTCCGTGCCCGAAGCGGCGCGCGCCTGCAGCGTGTCGTTCAGGGTCCGCTGCGCCGAAGCGGGCAACGGAACGACGCCGGTCAACAGGGCCGTCGCGACGGCGAGACCTGCCGTCGTGCTTCGGACTCGTCCCATACGCGCTCCCTGCCGGCGCCCCGCCCGGAGGACCATCACCCGTCCTCCTGATACAGCAAAGCCAAGGTGCCGAGCAAACTCCCGACCACAGCGGGGAACCACGCTGCCACCGCGGGCCCGACGAGACCCGCCGTGCCCAGATCCTGCATCACCTTGTTCGCCACGTAGAGGAGGAACCCCGCCGCGACGCCGCCGAGGACCATCGGCGCGACGCCACCAAACCGGAAGAATCTTAAGGAAACGGAAGCCGCCACGAAGACCATGGCGACGAACAGGAGGGGGCGGGCGGTGAGGCCCTCGAGGTGGAGCCGGTAGGGGGTGGCGTCGAGCCCCGCCCGCTCCGTGCGCTGGATCGTGTCCGGCAGCTCCCAATAGGCCACCGACTGCGCCGGCGTGAACGTCTGGCGGATCTGCGACGGATCGAGGTTCGAGGCGAGGTGGTAGACCGCGTAGCTCTGCGGCTGCTGCCGTTCCGACACCACCCGCACGTCCTTGAGGGCCCAGAAGCCGTCGTGCAGGACGGCCTCCCGGGCCTCGATCCGCTCGACGAACGCCCCGGCCTCGTCGAAGGTGAAGATGGTCGCCTGGGCGAGGCCGGTCGTCCCCTCGATGGCCGATTCCGCGCGGATCACCGCCTGCCCGTCGACGCTGCGCTGCCGCACCCAGATCTCCTTGTTGATGGCGACCTGGACGTTGCGGGCGAACAGCGCCGCCTCGAGTTCCGAGGCCCGCTGCTTCATGGCGGCGGAGACCGGGTTGTAGACGCCGACCGACAGGATGCCGAGCGCGAGGGCCAGGAACAGGCCCGGCTGCAGGAACTGCCAGGCCGAGATGCCCGCGGCCCGGGCCACGACCAATTCGAGCTTGCGGCTCAGCTGGAGGAGGGCTGCCATGCTGCCGAACAGGACGGCGAAGGGGAAGATCTGCTCGGCGATGGCCGGCGTGCGGTAGAACGTCACCTGGGCGACGAGGGCCATCGTGCCGCCGGGGCTGTCGCCGGCCCGGCGCATCGTCTCGAGGAAGTCGACGAGATAGATGAGCGCGAACACGGTGCCGAAGACCGTCGCGATCGTGAACAGGAACCGCGCGAGGATGTAGCGGCCGAGGGTGAGGCCGATCATCACGCCCTCCGCGCCCGGGTCGGGATCGGAACGGGGAGCCGCAGCGCGGCGAGGCGCTGGACGAGCCCGGTCGCGGCCGCGATCGCGGCGCGGGTGCGCGGCCCCTGGAACGTGAAGACGAGGGCGGCGGCGAAGGTGAGGATCGGCACGCCCCAGATCCACACGACCGCCCCGGCCGAGCGGACCGCGGCCCCGGAGGCGGCGAAGCCGGCGATGCGCATCGCCGCCACCGCGACGACGGCGGCGACGAGGGCCGTCCCGCGCCCCTGGCGCGTCGTCTGCGCGCCGCCGAGGGCCGCGAAGGCGATCAGCATCAGCGCGAGGGGATAGAGCCAGGCCGACAGACGCTCGTGCAGTTCGGCCCGGAACCGGCCCTGCTGGAGCTGGAAGTAGAGCTCGTTCCGGTCCGGGAACAGGAGCTGCCCGGTCGAGCGTTCGCGCGGCTTGTAGACCGTCAGCCCCTCCTCCTGGTTGAAGGCGGCGAGGTCGACGGCGTAGCGGGCGAAGGCCACGATCGAGGTGTCCCGCCCGGAGGATTCCTGGCGGTGCACGGTCCCGCTCTCGAGGACGAGGTAGCTCTGCTCGTTGGCGTCCATCACCTGCCCGCGCTGGGCGAGGTAGACCACCGTGCGCCCGGGTTCGCGCCGGTCCTGGATCAGGATGCCGAGCAGGGCCTCGCCGGAGCGCTCGCGAAAATGGAAGGTGACACCGTTCTCGAGGCTCGTGAACTGGCCCTCCTTGACGATGTTGGCCACGAAGTCGGCCCGGATCTTGGTGATGAGATCCCGCAGCTCCTGGAAGCTCGCCGGGATCACCCAGAGGGTCATCACGCCGACGAGGCCGGAGACGAGCACGGCCAGCACCAAAAAGGGCTTGAGGAGGCGCCGGGGCGGGATGCCGGCGGCGCTCATGACGATGAGCTCCGAATCCCCGTTCAGCCGGTTCAGCGTGTAGAGGGTGGCGATGAACAGCGCGACCGGGGCGATCACGGTCACGAGGGTCGGCAGGGACAGCCCCGTGACCATCAGGAACATGACCATCGTCTGCCCCTTGCCCGTGATCAGGTCGAGCTCGCGCAGGGCCTGGGTGACCCAGATCACGGCCGTGAGCACGAACAGGCACGCGAGGAGGGCGCTCGCCGCGATCCGGAAGATGTATCGCTCGATGAGGTTCATGC
>DATLFZ010000134.1:0-2869 GCA_035540795.1 Beijerinckiaceae bacterium
CCTGCCCGACCGTGCGCCGCCGAGCCGCCGCTCCTCGCCATCGAGGGACTGAAGGTGCATTTCCCGATCAAGTCCCGCATCCTGCGGCGCACGGTCGGGCAGGTGCGCGCCGTCGACGGGGTCGACCTCGTCGTGCGCCCGCGCGAGACCGTCAGCCTCGTCGGCGAATCCGGCTGCGGCAAGACCACCACCGCCCGCGCCGTGATGGGGCTCGTGCGCCCGAGCGCCGGGAGCATCCGGTTCGAGGGCAACGCCATCGAGCGCCTCGGCCGCGGCGCCCTGCGCGGCGTGCGCCGGCACGTCCAGTACGTTTTTCAGGACCCCTACTCGTCCCTCAATCCGATCCTCACCGCCGCGGACATCGTCGCCGAGCCCCTGCGCATCCACGGCCTCTACGAGGAGATGGGCGGGGCCGCCCATGTGGCGCGGCTGTTCGAGATGGTCGGGCTGTCGCCCTCCATGGGCGCCCGCTACCCGCGCGAGTTCTCCGGCGGGCAGAAGCAGCGCATCGGCATCGCCCGGGCGCTGGCGCTCAAGCCGCGGCTCCTCGTCCTCGACGAGCCGGTCGCCGCCCTCGACGTGTCGATCCAGGCGCAGATCGTGAATCTCCTGCAGGACCTGCAGAAGGAGCTCGGCCTCGCCTACCTGTTCGTCGCCCACGACCTCTCGGTGGTGCGGCACATCTCCGACCGGGTCGCGGTCATGTATCTCGGCCGCATCGTCGAGGAGGGCACGAAGGCGGACATCTTCGGCCGGCCGGGCCACCCCTACACCCAGGCGCTGCTCTCGGCGGCGCCGGTGCCCGACCCGGCCGCACGCCGCACCCGGATCGTGCTCGAAGGCGAGATCCCGAGCCCCGCCGCGCCGCCGAGCGGCTGTCATTTCCATCCGCGCTGCTTCCGCGCCGCCGCCCGCTGCCGGGTCGAGGCGCCGGCCCTCGAGGCCCGGCCGGGCATCGCGACCCGGGCCGCCTGCCATTTCGCCGGGCCCCTCGAGGCTCCCGTCCGGGAGGTCCGGGCGCCGCTCCTCGCCGGGGCCGCCCCGTGAGCGGCGGGCTCGACCTCGCCCGGCGGGTCCTGTCCCGTCCCGCCGCCTTGGCGAGCCTCGCCTACCTCGCGGTGCTCGTCGTCGCCGCGCTCACGGTCGACCGGCTCGGCCTCGATCCCCTGCGCCAGAACCTCGTCCTGATGCTGGAGGGCCCCTCGGCCGCCCACTGGTTCGGCACGGACGAGCTCGGCCGGGACATCATGGCCCGGGTCATCCACGGGGCCCGGACCTCGCTTCTCACCGCCGCCGGCGCGGTGACGCTCGCCGCCGCGATCGGCGTGCCGATCGGCCTCGTCGCCGGCTTCTTCGGCGGCTGGCGCGACGCGCTGCTCATGCGGGTCGTCGATGTGCTCCTGGCGCTGCCGGCGATCCTGTTCGCCATGGCGCTCATCGCCGTGCTCGGGCGCAGCCAGACCGCCGCCCTCGTGGCGGTCGGCCTCACCGGCATCCCGAGCTTCGCCCGGGTGACGCGGGCGCAGGTCCTGTCCCTGCGCAAGCGCGACTTCGTCACCGCGGTCGAGGCCTTCGGCGCGTCCTCGTCCTACAGCATGTTCCGCACGGTGCTGCCCAACGCCTGGAGCCCGATCCTTGTCCAGGTGGTGGTGCTGTCCTCCGTGGCGATCCTGCTCGAGGCGGCGCTCGCCTTCCTCGGCGTGGGCATCCCGCCGCCGACCCCGAGCTGGGGCGAGATGCTGCGCACCGGCAAGGAATACCTCTACGAGGCGCCGACCTACGCGGTGCTGCCGGGGGTCGCGCTGACGCTGACCATCCTGTCCTTCGACACCCTCGGGCGCACCCTGTCGCGGGTGCTCGAGGACCGGCACGAAGGCGCGCCGGAATGGGGCAAGGCATGATCGGCTACGTGCTCCGCCGCCTCGCCCAGCTCCTGCCGGTGCTGCTCGTCGCCTCGCTCCTGATCTTCGCCATGATCTACGCGGTGCCGGGGGGGCCGGTCGCCGCCATCGTCGGCGAGAACGCGACCCCGGAGCAGATCGCCGCGGTGACGCAGCAGTTCGGCCTCGATCGGCCGGTTCTCGTGCAATATGCGTCGTGGCTGAAGAGCGCCCTCGTCGGCGACCTCGGCGCCTCCCTGCACAGCCGCGAGCCGGTCCTGACCCTCATCGGCCAGCGCCTGCCGGCAACCCTCCAGCTCGCGCTGGCGGCGACGCTCGTCGGGCTCCTCCTCGGCATCCCGGTCGCGGTGGTGAGCGCCCTGAAGCCCGGCAGCTGGCTCGACCGCCTGCTCAGCGCCTGGAGCGCGCTGGCGCTGGGGGTGCCGACCTTCTGGGTCGGGATCCTCCTGATCCTGCTCTTCGCCGTCCAGCTGCGGCTCCTGCCCTCGGCCTCGGCCTACGTGCCGTTCTGGGAATCCCCGGTGCAGGCCTTCCGCAACACGCTCCTGCCGGCGGTGACGCTGGGTCTGTTCGTGTCCGGCATCTTCGCCCGCTTCCTGCGCGCCTCCCTCGTCGCCGAGCTGCGCTCCGACTACGTGCGCACCGCCCGCTCGAAGGGCCTGCGCGAGCGCACGGTGGTGGTCCGGCACGTGATGCGCAACGCGCTCCTGCCCTTCGTCACCGTGGTCGGCCTGATGATGGCGAGCTTCGTCGGCGGCACCGTCGTCACCGAGGCGGTGTTCACCTATCCGGGCCTCGGGCGCCTGCTCATCACGGCGATCAGCACCCGCGACTACCCGCTGATCCAGGGCTGCATCCTGGTGATCCTGGTCATGTACATGCTGATCAACCTGATGGTCGACGTGCTCTACGCCTATATCGACCCGCGCATCGACTATGCCTGACGCCCCCGCCCCGCCGGGCCCGGA
>DATLFZ010000135.1:0-6226 GCA_035540795.1 Beijerinckiaceae bacterium
GTAGCGGGCATAGGCGGCGGCGCCGAGGGCCGGGTCGAGGCAGCGGAAGGCGTCCGCGAGGGCCTCCACGGTCGGCGGGACCACGAGGCCGGTGACGCCGTGCAAAACCTTCTCGGCGGCGCCGGCGCGCTCGGAGACCACCACGGGCAGGCCCTGCGCCATCGCCTCGTAGACGGTGAGCGGGCCGGTCTCGTACCAGCGGGACGGCGCGACGAGCGCGCGGGCGCGGGTGCGCAGCAGGGCCGCGACCTCTTCCGGCGGGCGCCAGCCCAGCACTTGGGCCGCGGGGTCGATGCGCCGGATCTCGTCCGCGAGCGGCCCCTCGCCGACGAAGAGCGACGGGATGCCGGCGGCGCGGGCGGCCTGCGCCACGAGGTCGGCCCCCTTCTCCCGGGTGAGGCGGCCCACATAGGCGACGGGGCCGTCCGGGGCGGGGGCGGCCGGCGGGGCCTTGTCCACCGCGACCGGGTTGTCGACCCGGTGGTGGCGGGCCGGCGGGAGGAAGGGCTCGATGGTGCGCCGGCCGCGGTCGGAGACGTGGACGAAGTCGAGGGGCCCCCGCAGGGCCCGGCGGGTCAGGGCGGTGCGGATGACGCGCACCGCCTTCGTCGCCCGTCCGCGGGGATCGCAGGGCGCGACGAGGCAGGCGGCGGAGAGGGGGCGACGGTCGCAGGGCTCGTCCCGGTCGAAGCGGTAGAAGACGCCGTTCGGGCAGGCGGCGAAATAGTCGTGCAGGGTCACCACGACCGGCAGGCCCGAGCCGAGGCAGGCGGGCAGGATCGCCGGCGAGAACGCGCGGGTCCACTGGTGCAGGTGCAGGACCTTGGGGCCGCCCGGAAGGGCCGCGAGCGCTTGCCCCACCCGCGCCGCGGCGGGGCGGTTCCACAGGCCCGCGGCGAGACCCTGGGCCCGGGGCAGGTCCCACACGTCGGACAGGCCGAGGCCGATGGTCTCGATCGCGGGATGGTGGAGGAGCGGGTCGGCGGTGCCGGTGGCGTGGAGGTAGGTGACGGCGACGCCCGCCTCGGCCAGCGCCCGGGCGGATTCGAGGGCGACGCGCTGCGCACCGCCGCTCGGCACGGCGAAGTCGGCGAGGATCACGGCGCGGAGCGCGGGCATGGGACCAGTGTGCCCGGGAGTGGTTGACGTCCCGCCAACGAAAAAGGCGGCTCGCGGGCCGCCTTCGTTCGTCCGAGGTGGGAGCGTGCCGGTTCGCGACCGGCCGCGCCGGTTCGGGACCGGCCGCGCGGGTCAGGCCGCGGCGGCCTCGTCCTCGGTGTTCTGGGTCGGGCCGGAATCCCGGCCGCGGGCGTCGGGATCGCGGTCGACGAGCTCGATCACCGCCATCGGCGCGTTGTCGCCGTAGCGGAAGCC
Organism: Beijerinckiaceae bacterium; assembly: GCA_035540795.1. Classification (GTDB taxonomy): domain Bacteria; phylum Pseudomonadota; class Alphaproteobacteria; order Rhizobiales; family Beijerinckiaceae; genus JAJKJG01. The sequence goes on from DATLFZ010000135.1 coordinate 1,375, forward strand.
CGCCTTGAGCACGCGGGTGTAGCCGCCCGGGCGCTCCTTGTAGCGCGGCCCGATCACCTCGAAGAGCTTCTTGACCATGGCCTCGTCGCGCATCTGCGACATGGCGAGGCGGCGCGCGTGCAGGTGGCCGCGCTTGCCCAGCGTGATCAGCTTCTCGACCACCGGCCGCAGGTCCTTGGCCTTGGGCAGGGTGGTGACGATCTGCTCGTGCTTGATCAAAGCGGCCGACATGTTGGCGAACATCGCCTTGCGATGCTCGGCCGTGCGGTTGAACCGCCGGCCCCGGAATCCGTGACGCATGGCTCTCTCCTTCGTTGCGGCCGCCGTGCCAAGGGTCGGCCGGGTGTTATGGGCGAGTGGCGAATCGCTCTATTCGCCATTCGCCATTCCCTATTCGCTCAGTAGTGCTCCTCGAACCGCTTCGCGAGCTCCTCGATGTTCTCCGGCGGCCAACCCGGCACTTCCATGCCGAGGTGGAGACCCATGGAGGCGAGCACCTCCTTGATCTCGTTGAGCGACTTGCGGCCGAAGTTCGGGGTCCGCAGCATCTCGGCCTCGGACTTCTGGATGAGGTCGCCGATATAGACGATGTTGTCGTTCTTCAGGCAGTTCGCCGAGCGCACCGACAGTTCGAGCTCGTCGACCTTCTTGAGCAGGGCCGGGTTGAAGGGCAGCTGCGGCGCGAGCGACGGGGCCTCCTCCTTGCGGGGCTCCTCGAAGTTCACGAAGACCGAGAGCTGGTCCTGGATGATGCGCGCCGCGTAGGCGACCGCGTCCTCCGGGGTGACGGCGCCGTTGGTCTCGACCGTCATGGTGAGCTTGTCGTAGTCGAGGATCTGGCCCTCGCGGGTGTTCTCGACCCGGTACGACACCCGCTTCACCGGCGAGTAGAGCGAGTCGACCGGGATGAGGCCGATCGGCGCGTCCTCGGGGCGGTTGCGCTCGGCCGGGACGTAGCCCTTGCCGACCGCGACGGTGAACTCCATGCGGATCTCGGCGCCCTCGTCGAGGGTGCAGAGCACGAGGTCCGGGTTCAGGATCTGGACGTCCCCGACCACGTTGATGTCGCCGGCGCGCACGACGCCGGGGCCGGTCTTGCGCAGGGTCATGCGCTTCGAGCCCTCGCCCTGCATCTTGATGGCGATGGTCTTGATGTTGAGGACGATGTCGGTGACGTCCTCGCGCACGCCCGGGATCGACGAGAACTCGTGCAGGACGCCGTCGATGTGGACCGAGGTCACGGCCGCGCCCTGGAGCGAGGACAAAAGGACCCGGCGCAGGGCGTTGCCGAGGGTGGTGCCGAAGCCGCGCTCGAGCGGCTCGGCGACGACCGTCGCCGTGCGCTTGGGATCGTCGCCGGCGGCGACTTCGAGCTTGTTCGGGCGGATGAGCTCTTGCCAATTCTTCTGGATCACGACCGCACCTCTTCAGCGGGCAGAGGGCAGGCCGCCTTCGGCCCGCCCCGGACTATTCGGATGCGCGCGAGCGCGCGGGATCAGACGCGGCGGCGCTTGCGCGGCCGGCAGCCGTTGTGAGGGATCGGGGTCACGTCGCGGATCGAGGTGACGGTGAAGCCCGCCGCCTGGAGCGCGCGCAGGGCCGATTCGCGGCCGGAGCCGGGGCCCGACACCTCGACCTCGAGGGTGCGCATGCCGTGCTCGGCCGCCTTGCGGGCGGCGTCCTCGGCCGCGACCTGCGCGGCGTAGGGGGTCGACTTGCGCGAGCCCTTGAACCCCATCGAGCCCGACGAGGACCAGGAGATCGTGTTCCCCTGCGCGTCGGTGATGGTGATCATGGTGTTGTTGAACGAGGCGTTCACGTGCGCCACGCCGGAGACGATGTTCTTGCGTTCGCGGCGGCGGACGCGGGTCGCTTCTTTGGCCATGTGTTTCCTTGTCCTTCAGGCACGCCCGTGATGCCAGGCGCTCGGGATTCGTTTCGTTCTCTTCTCGTCGTGGCCGGGTTCGACCCGGCCATCGCGTGCCGAAAAGGGCGCCCTTCCGGCGGGAGATCCTCGGGCCTCGCTCGCGCTCGCCCGAGGATGACCGGCGCGCGGCGGAGCCGCGCTGCGGTCACTTCTTCTTGCCGGCGATCGGCTTCGCCTTGCCCTTGCGGGTGCGGGCGTTGGTGTGGGTGCGCTGGCCGCGAACCGGCAGGCTGCGGCGGTGGCGCAGGCCGCGATAGACGCCGAGATCCATCAGGCGCTTGATGTTCATCGACACTTCGCGGCGCAGGTCGCCCTCGACCATGTAGTCGCGGTCGATGGTCTCGCGGATCTGCAGCACCTCGGCGTCGGTGAGCTGGTTGACCCGCCGCTCGGCCGGGATGCCGACCTTCTCGGCGATCTCCTGCGCCTTCCTGGCGCCGATGCCGTGGATGTACTGGAGCGCGATCACCACGCGCTTGTTGGTCGGGATGTTGACGCCTGCGATGCGGGCCACGTGTCTCTCCATGTGCGCGGGGCCGGGGCCCCGCCTGTTGACCGCGCGTCCGGTGGAGGCCGGCCCTTGCGCGGATTCGAACCCTCAAACACGAACGTCCACGGCGGCTCCTTCGGAGACCACCGCGGATCCTTCCGGCTCTCGGCAAGAGGGGCGCGTCTATCGCATCCCCGTGCCGCCGTCAACCGCACTCAGACGCGCGCGCCTTCGAGCGCCCGCATCACATCTTGCGTCACCGCGTCGATCGGCTTCATGCCGTCGATGCGCACGAGCTGGCCCCGGCCCTCGTAGTAGGGGGCGACCGCCGCCGTGTCCCGGTTGTATGCGGCAAGCCGCGTCTTGAACACCTCCGGGTCGTCGTCCTTGCGCACCGGCTCGCCCCGGGCCCGGGTCTCGGCGGCGCGCCCCTCGATGCGCTTGACGAGGGCGGCCTGGTCGACCTCGAACGCCAGGACCGCGTCGAGGGCGAGGCCCTTTTCGGCGAGCATCCGGTCGAGGGCCTCGGCCTGGGCGAGGGTGCGGGGAAAGCCGTCGAGGATGAAGCCGTCGCGGGCGTCCGGCTCCTCGATCCGGTCGGCGACGATGCCGATGACGATGTCGTCGGAGACGAGCGCGCCCGACTCCATCACCGCCTTCGCCTTCAGCCCGACCGGCGTGCCGGCCGCGACCGCGGCGCGCAGCATGTCGCCGGTCGAGAGCTGCGGGATCCGGTAGCGCTCGACGAGCCGCGCCGCCTGCGTGCCCTTCCCGGCCCCCGGCGGGCCCAGAAGAATGATCCGCATCGTTCCCCCCTCGGGGCCGCCTTCCAATCCGAACGGCCCCGTTCGTCCGCTACGCGTTCCGGCCCGCGCGGGCAACCCCCGATCAGCGCCGGCGGGCGCCGCGCAGCTTGGCCTTCTTGACGAGCCCCTCGTACTGGTGGGCGAGGAGATGCCCGTGCACCTGCGCGACCGTGTCCATGGTCACCGAGACCACGATCAGGAGCGAGGTGCCGCCGAAGTAGAACGGCAGCGCCGCGTACGAGACCAGGAACTCGGGGATCAGGCAGATCAGCGTGAGGTACGCCGCCCCGATCACCGTGATCCGGGTGAGCACGTAGTCGATGTGGTCGGCCGTGCGCTCGCCCGGCCGGATGCCCGGGATGAAGCCGCCGTGCTTCTTGAGATTGTCCGCCGTCTCGACCGGATTGAACACGATCGCGGTGTAGAAGAAGGCGAAGAAGATGATCATGCCCGCGTAGAGGAGCATGTAGGCCGGCCGGCCGTGGCCGAGATAGGTCGCGAGCATGCCCATGATGCCGGTCGCGTCCGCCCCCGCCGTGAAGCTCGCCGCCGTGGTCGGCAGGAGCAGGAGCGAGGAGGCGAAGATCGGCGGGATCACGCCCGCGGTGTTGAGCTTGAGCGGCAGGAACGAGGTCTGGCCCTCGTACATGCGGTTGCCGACCTGGCGCTTGGGGTAGTTGATCAGGAGCCGGCGCTGCGCCCGCTCCATGAACACGATGAAGTAGATCACCCCGACCGCCATCACGATGATGCCGAGGATCAGCGCCGTCGAGATCGCCCCCTGGCGGCCGAGTTCGAGGGTGCCGGCGATGGCCGAGGGCAGGTTGGCCACGATGCCCGCGAAGATGATCAGCGAGGCGCCGTTGCCGATGCCGCGCGACGTGATCTGCTCGCCGAGCCACATCAGGAACACGGTGCCGCCGGTGAGGGTGATCACCGTCGTGACGACGAAGAACAGGCCGGGCGACTGGACGATGTTGCCCGAGGCCTGCAGGCCGACGGCGATGCCCCAGGACTGGAACGTCGCCAAGACCACGGTGAGGTAGCGCGTGTACTGGTTCAGCACCTTGCGGCCCGACTCGCCCTCCTTCTTGAGGGCTTCGAGCGTCGGCATCACCGCGGTGAGGAGCTGGATGATGATCGAGGCCGAGATGTAGGGCATGATGTTGAGCGCGAAGATCGCCATGCGCTCGATCGCCCCGCCGGCGAACATGTTGAACAGGCCGAGCACGCCGCCCGACTGGGCCTGGAAGCTCTGGCGCAGGGCCTCGGGGTCGATCCCCGGCAGCGGGATGTAGGTGCCGAGCCGGTAGATGATCAGCGCGCCGAGGGTGAACCAGATCCGCTTCTTGAGCTCTTCGGCCTTGGCGATGGCGCCGAAATTGATGTTCGCCGCAAGCTGTTCGGCTGCTGAAGCCATTGTTCTTCCCCGATTCCCGCGGGCGTCCCGTTCAAGCGAACGGCGGCCGGGCGAGGTCGCGCCGGCCGCCGCTTGTCACGTGCGATGTGGGGCGCCGGTCACGCCTGCGCAACGCCGCCCAGGATCGTGACCGAGCCGCCGGCGCGTTCGATGGCCTCGACGGCCGATTTCGACGCGCCCGAGACCTCGAAGGCGAGCTTCGCCTTGAG
>DATLFZ010000136.1:0-9710 GCA_035540795.1 Beijerinckiaceae bacterium
AGGCCCTCGTCGAAGACGAAGCGGCCGTAGATCTCGTCGGCGACGATCCACAGCCCGTGCGCGCGGGCGAGTTCGAGAATCGCGGCCAGCGTCTCCCGGCTCGCGGTCCAGCCGGTCGGGTTCGCCGGCGAGTTCACCGCGATGGCGCGGGTGCGCGGCGTCACCGCGGCGGCGAGCCGGTCGAGGTCGAGGCTCCAGCCGCCCTGGCCGAAATCCATCGGCACCGAGACGGGGCGGGCGCCGGCGACCGTGATCGCCCCGGCGAAGTTCGGCCAGGCGGGCGTCGGGATCAGGACCTCGTCCCCGGCGCCGGCCACGATCCGCACCGCGATCTGCAGCGCGTGCATGCCCCCGACGGTGACGAAGAACCGCTCCGGATCGTAGGGGCCGCCGTAGAGCCGGGAGAGGTAGGCGGCGATCGCCGCGCGCAGCTCCGGGACGCCGCGCTGCCAAGTGTAGAACGTCTCGCCGGCGGAAAGCGACCGGGCGGCGGCGTCGCAGACGAAGGAGGGCGTCGGCAGGTCCCCCTCGCCGACCCAGAGGGGGATGAGGCCGGGCCGGCCGCGGCCGTAATTCGCCACCTCGACGATGCCGCTCTCGGGAGCGTTCGCGGCCTCGGCGCGGATCGGGGCATAGGCGGACAGGGACATGGCGGTCTCGGGCGGGAAGGGAAAGCGCGCTTCAACTCCCTCCCGGCCGCGAATGCAACCCCGCCGCGGGAGGCTCAGGGCTGCGCGACGCGGCTGCCCTCCGGGGTGCGGGCGGCGAGGAGGTCGCGGATCTCGGCGAGAAGCTTCACGTCGGCCGGGATCTCCGGCGCCTTCGGCTCGGCGGCGACCTTGGCGTCCTCCTGCCGGCGCAGGCGGTTCATGGCGCGGATCACCAGGAACAGGGCCCAGGCGACGATCAGGAAGTTGATCATGACCGTGATGAACTGGCCGTAGCCGAGGACCGCCCCCTGGCGCTTCGCCTCCGCGTAGGAGATGGCGGTGACCCCGTTCGACAGGGGCAGGAAGTAATTTGAGAAGTCGAGCCCGCCGGTGATCGCGCCGATCAGCGGCGTGAAGATGTCGGCGACGATGGAATTGACGATCGCCGTGAACGCCGCCCCGATGACGATGCCGACCGCGAGGTCGACGACGTTGCCCCGCATCGCGAACTTCTTGAATTCGTCCAGCATGATTCGCTCCCAAGTCCTGCCGGACGCCGACGCTAGCGGCGGCGCTTCCGCTGGGGAACTCAGGCGCGGGCGAATTCCCCCGGTTTCGCGGCGATCTGGTCGCGGGCGAGGTCGTCGAGGATCGCCACGAGGCGCAGGTCGTCCTTGAGGCGCGCGGTGCCGCCGTGGCGCTCGACGATGCCGAGCGGCACGCGGTTCGAGGGCTTCTTCCCCGCCGCGATGTCGGCGAGCTGGGCGCGCAGGATCAACCCGAGCAGGCGCTCGTGGGCGGCGACCGCCTCGGCGAGGTCGCTGTCGCCGCCGATGCCGAGCCGGCGCACCCCGTCGAGCCGGTCGCGGGTGGCGTGCACGGGGATGCCGTGGCGCAGCGCCAGGAGCCGCGCCGTCGCCACGATGGTGCGCAGCCCGTGGCGCTTGAGGTCGATGCGGCCGTCCTCGGTCTTGAGCCGGCCGAAGAAGCCGATCGGCGCCTCGGCGACGTTCTGGTCGGCGAGGAGCTTGAGGAAGGGCACCGCGTCCCGGGCCGCCTCCCAGGCCTCGATCCAGAGCGCCGTGGCGAGCGCCCCTTCCCCGTGCACCGGGCGGAAGTCGAAGAAGATGTCGACGGCGAGGAGGTCCTCGGGGGCGGCCCGGCTCGTCCAGCGCCGCACGCGCTCGCGCCAGGTGTCGAGGGAGCCGCGGAAGGCGGCGTTCTGGGACATCACGCCGCCGGTGCAGTAGGGCACGCCGACCTCGTGCAGGACGTCGCTGATCTTTTGGCCGAGGGCGGCGAACCAGCGGTCCGCCGGCCCGTCGGGCTCTCCTTGCGCGAAGACGACGGCGTGGTCCTGGTCGAGGGCCAGGAGGCTCTCGCCGCGCCCGGCGGAGCCGAGCACGAGCAGAGCGTAGGGGCAGGGCGGGCCGCCGGCACCCTCGGCCGCGAGCTGCGCCTCGGCGAGTTCGGCGGCGCGGCGGGTCAGGGCGCCGAGCTCGCGGGCGACGATGCCGGCGACGTCGCGGCCGTCGACCTCCTCCTCGACGAGGCTCGCGGCCATGGCGGGGACGCGGGCCCAGGCCTGGCCGAGGCCCGCCACGTCGGGGGCCTCGTCGATGTCGTCGCCGAGGACGATCGCCGCCTCGGCCCGCAGGCGCAGGAGGTCGCGGGCGGAGAGCGCGCCGACGACGCGCCCGTCCTCCCCAACCACCGCGAGGTGGCGGATGTTGTGGCGCCGCATGCGCCCGATCGCCCGGTAGACGAAACTCTCCGCCGGCACGGTGATCAGCGGCCGCCTGGCGATGGCGGCGGCGCTCGCGTCGAGAATCGCGCCGCCGTCCCGGCGCAGGGCCCGCATGACGTCGCGCTCGGTGACGATGCCGACCTGCGCCGCCGGCGCGTCGGGCTCGCCGACGAAGACCGAGCTGATGCGCCCGTCGACCATGCGGGCGAGCGCCTCGCGCACGCTCGCGCTCTGGGGCACGAACAGGGGCGTGCGCATCGCCTCGCTGGTGCGATGCCGGTAGGGGTAGCTGTCGAGGCGGCGCGCCACCCCGCGCCGGTCGGCCTCCGGCAGGTCGGCGGTCGGCTCGATCCAGCCGGCCCGGTGGTAGCCATCGAGGGCGTGGGAGAGGCCGCGGCAGGCCTCGCGGGCCTCGCCGAAGGTGCGGATGCCGGCGGCGCGCAGGCGCGGCACGAGGGCGAGGAACACCGCCCCGGTGAGCCGCGCGTCGCCGAGCGCCCGGTGGCGCTCGCCGAGTTCCAGGTCGAGCCAGGCGGCGAGCGTCTCGAGGGAATGGCCCGGCAGGGACGGCGCGACGATCTGGGCGAGGAGGCGGGTGTCGAGGGTCGGCCATTGCGCGAAGGGAAGTCCGGCGAGATCGCATTCGCGCTTCAGCACGGCGAGATCGAAGCCGATCGTGTGGCCGATGACGATGCGCTCGCCGACGAAGTCCCGGAGGTCGGCCCAGGCCTGGGCGAAGCCCGGCGCGCCGGCGAGGTCCGCGTCGGCGATGCCGTGCACGGCGCTCGAGGCCGGCGGCACCGGCTCGCCCGGGTCGACGAAGGTTCGAAAAGCGGCCTCCTCGACGAGCCGCCCGCGCCCGAGCCCGATCGCGCCGATCTCGATCACCCGGGCGCTGCGCGGGTCGAGGCCGGTGGTCTCGGTGTCGAGGACCGCCGCGTCCAGCGCGAACAGGGGCGTGTTCCGGACGATCGCGCGCATGAAACCCTCCGGCGATCCCTGTGGCGGGAGCGCCGCGCGGAAGCTACCATGGCGAAGGTTGCGCAAGGAAAGGCGCGATGATCGGCGCGTGGGCGGTCGTCCTCTCGGCCCTCGTCTATCTGTGCTTCCTGTTCGCGGTGGCGCATTGGGGCGACCGGGAGGGCCGGCGCCTGATGCAGGGCCGCGCCCGCGCCACCGTCTATGCGCTGGCGCTCGCGGTCTACTGCACCTCCTGGACCTTCTTCGGCTCGGTCGGGCTCGCGAGCCGCTCCGGGCTCGACTTCCTCGCCATCTACATCGGCCCGATCCTGGTGATCGGGTTCGGCCACATGCTGGTCGCCCGGGTGGTGCGGGTCGCCAAGGATCAGAACATCACCTCGATCGCCGACTTCGTCGCCGCCCGCTACGGCAAGAGCGAGCGGGTCGCCCTCATCGTCTGCCTGATCGCCGTCGTCGGCACGATCCCCTACATCGCCCTGCAGCTGAAGGCGGTGTCGGCTTCGCTCGGCGTGTTCCTCGCCGCGCAGGGGCCGCTCCTGCCGCGCACCCTTCCGGTCTTCGGCGACCTCGCCCTGATGGTCGCCTTCGTGCTGGCCGGCTTCGCGGTCGCCTTCGGCACCCGCCACACCGACGCGACGGAGCACCAGGACGGGCTCGTGCTCGCCATCGCCCTCGAATCGGTGGTGAAGCTCGTCGCGTTCCTCGCGGTCGGCGCCTACGTCACCCTGTGGATGTTCGACGGCATCGGCGACGTCGTCGCCCGCCTCGCCGAGCGCGGCCGGGTCGTCGACCTCGTCGGGGAGAGCTCCGGGCCGGCCACCTTCCTGACGCTGACGGTGCTCGCCGCCTTCGCGGCCCTGCTCCTGCCGCGCCAGTTCCACGTCACCGTGGTCGAGAACCGCAGCCTGGGCGACGTGCGCCGGGCCGCCTGGCTGTTCCCGCTCTACCTCGTCCTCATCAACATCTTCGTCGTCCCGCTGGCGCTCGCCGGGCTCGCGACCTTCGCCCCCGGAGAGGTCGACCGGGACATGACCGTGCTCGCCCTGCCCCTGACGCACGGCGCCGCCCCGATCGCCCTCCTCGCCTTCCTCGGCGGCCTCTCCGCCGCCACCGCCATGGTCATCGTCGAGACGGTGGCGGTGGCGATCATGATCTCGAACCACCTCGTCCTGCCGCTGGTGCTGCGGAGGCGCGGCTTCTCGGCCGAGGGGCGCGGCCGCCCGCCGGCGGATCTCGGCGGCTTCGTGCTGGTGGTGCGCCGGGTCGCCATCGTGGTGGTGACGCTTCTCGCCTACGCCTATTACCGGGCCTCGGGCGAGGCGGCGCTCGCGGCCATCGGCCTGCTCTCCTTCGCGGCGGTGGCGCAGATCGCGCCGGCCTTCTTCGGCGGCCTGTTCTGGTCGCGGGGGACGGCTCTCGGCGCGAGCGTCGGCCTCGCGGTCGGCTTCGCCACCTGGGCCTACACGCTCCTCCTGCCGAGCCTCGCCTGGGACGGGCTCGTCTGGCACGGCTTCGTCACCAGGGGCCCGTTCGGGATCGCGGCGCTCAAGCCGACGGCCCTGTTCGGCCTCGACCTGCCCCAGCTGACCCACGGCGTTCTGTGGAGCCTCGGGCTCAACGTCCTCGCCTATGTGGGCTTTTCGCTCCTGAAGCCGGCGAGCGCCCTCGAGCGGGTCCAGGCCCAGGCCTTCGCCGGCAGCGCCGAGAAGCCGATCGCGCCGCCGTTCCGCCTGTTTCGGGCGAGCGTCACCGTGGAGGACCTGCGCGCGGCGGTGGCGCGCTATCTCGGCGAGGAGCGCACCAACCGCTCCTTCGAGAGCTACGCCCGCAGCCGCGGCCTGCCCCTCGACGGGGCGGCGGAGGCGGACATCCACCTGTTGCGGTTCGCCGAGCACCTCCTCGCCTCGGCGATCGGCGCCGCCTCCTCGCGCCTCGCCCTCACCCTGCTGCTCCGCCGCAACCTGTCGAGCCGGGACGCGCTGCGCCTCCTCGACGACGCCTCGGCGGCCATCCAGTACAGCCGCGACCTCCTCCAGCACGCCCTCGACCACGCCCAGCAGGGCATCACCGTGTTCGACCGCGACCTGCGCCTGCTCGCCTGGAACCGGGCCTTCATCGACCTCTACGGCCTGCCGCCGGAGCTCGTGCGCATCGGCGTCGGGCTCGACGAGATCGTGCGCTTCAACGCGGAGCGGGGCTCGTACGGGCCGGGCCCGGTCGAGACGGTGGCGGCGCGGCGGCTCGAGAGCTTCGTGCGCTCCTCCGAGCCCCAGCGCCTGCGCCTCATCCCGAGCGGGCGCGTCATCGAGATCCGCTCGAACCCGCTGCCCGACGGCGGCCTCGTCACGACCTATACCGACGTCACCGAGGCGGTGCAGGCGGAGGAGGCCCGCGACCGGGCGAACGAGCTCCTGGAACAGCGCGTCCGCGAGCGCACGGAGGAGCTGACCCGCCTCAACGAGGCGCTGAGCCGGGCGAAGGCCGAGGCCGACGAGGCCAATCTCGGCAAGACCCGGTTCCTCGCCGCGGCGAGCCACGACATCCTGCAGCCGCTCAACGCGGCGCGCCTCTACGCCACCTCGCTCGTCGAGCGGGACCGGGAGGCGGGCCACGCCGGGCTCGCCGAGAACATCGACGCCTCCCTCGACGCGGTCGAGGAGATCCTCACCGCGCTCCTCGACATCTCCCGCCTCGACACCGGCGCGATGAAGCCGCACTGGTCGGTGTTCCGGGTCGACGAGCTGCTTCGCCAGCTCCAGCGGGAGTTCGAGCTCGTCGCCCGGGAGAAGGGGCTCGCCCTCGTCGTGGTGCCGTGTTCGCTCGCGGTGCGCTCGGACCGCCGCCTCTTGCGCCGCCTCCTCCAGAACCTGATCTCGAACGCCATCAAGTACACCCCGTCGGGCCGGGTCCTCGTCGGCGCCCGCCGGCGCGGCGACCGCCTGTCCCTGCAGGTGTGGGACACCGGGCTCGGCATCCCGGAGAGCAAGCAGAAGCTCGTGTTCCGGGAGTTCCAGCGCCTCGACCAGGGGGCGCGGGTCGCCCGCGGCCTCGGGCTCGGCCTGTCCATCGTCGAGCGCATCGCCCGCGTCCTCGACCACCCTCTGGCGCTGCGCTCCGAGCCCGGCCGCGGCTCGGTGTTCTCGGTCGAGGCGCCGGTCGCCGTCGACCGCCCGGCCCTCGCCCCGGTCGGGGAGGCGCCGCGGACCCCGGCGACGCCGCTCTCGGGCCTGTGCGTGCTCGCCATCGACAACGAGCCGGCGATCCTGGAGGGCATGCGGGCCCTGTTCGCCGGCTGGCGCTGCCGCGTCCTCACCGCGGCGTCCCTCGAGGAGGCGCGGGCCGCCCTCGAGGAGGGGCCGCCGCCCGAGGTGATCATCGCCGACTACCACCTCGACGAAGGGGACGGGCTGCAGGCGATCGCGGCGCTGCGGGCGGAGCTCGGGGAGGTGCCGGCGATCCTCCTCACCGCCGACCGTTCGCCGGCCGTGCGCCAGGAGGCGGCGGCGCTCGGCGTCCACCTCCTCAACAAGCCCGTGAAGCCGGCGGCGCTCCGGGCCCTCTTGGCGCAGTGGCGCGCGAGTCGCGTCGCGGCGGAATAGGTCAGAGGGGGCGGTAGGGCGCGCGGCCGCTCGCGAGCATCTCGTCGAGCAGCTCGAGCCGGTCCTGGCCCCAGAAAAGCTCCCCGTCGACGATGTAGGTCGGGGACCCGAACACGCCGATGGCGAGGGCCTCCTCCAGGTTGCGCGCGTATTCGGCGCCGGCCGCCTCGCCGCCCGCCGCCTCGATCACGCTCGTCGAGTCGAGGCCCGCCGCCTCGGCGAGCGCGGCGAGCACGACCGGGTCGGACGGGTCGCGCTCCTCCGCCCAAACGCTCCGCAGGATGCCCCGCACGAACGCCTCCGGGTCCTTGCCGGCCTGAACGGCGGCGATGACCGCCCGGTCCGGCAGGGTGGCATCGAACGGAAACGCCTTCGGCGTGAGATTGAGGGGGATGCCGCGCTTCTCCCGCCAGCGCTGCAGCTCGAGCCAGCGGTAGCGCTGCCGCAGCGGGTGGCGCTGCTTGAGGGGCAGGCCGCCGCTCTCCGGAAACAATTTGGACAGCGAGACCGGCCGGTAGCGGATATCGCAGCCGTGCCTTCGGGCGATGTCGACGAACAGGGCGTGGCCGACATAGGCCCAGGTCGAAACGGCGGAGAAGAAATAGTCGATGCGGCGCATGGGTCCCTCCCGCGGGGCGTTATCGGCCCGCGGCGGGTGTCCCGCAAGGCGCTACTCGACCCGCTCGTTCGGGTAGACGCCCCAGAGGCGATCCTGGCGCATGAAGCCGTCGAGGTCGCGGGCGCGGGGCATGGCGACGTTGACCCGGCACCAGGCGCCGGTGCAGCGGCGCACGCCGACGATCACCCCGGGCTGGAGCCTCGCGACCACGTCGGCGTCGTCGTCGGCGCGCTCGCGCAAGGGGACCGGGTCCTTGTCGCGGGCCCAGGGCATGACCATCGCGGTGCGCCGGCCCGACAGGAGCGAGTGCAGCACCCAGCCCTCGGTGCCCTCCGCGTCGCGGATGCGGCGCCAGGTCTCGAACTCGCCGACCACCTCGACCGGCAGTCCGGCGCGCTGGAACACCCAGCGGGTGCGGTGGTCCTTGGAGGGTCCCTCGCGCAGGTTGACCCGGTCGGTCTTGAGGCTGACGTAGCGCGGCAGGGGCAGCTGCGTCACCGGGCCGGCTTCCTGCGCGGCGGCGGCCGCCGGCAGGGCGAGCGTCGCGGCGAGGCAGGCGGCGAGACGGGCGCGGCGCCGGGCCATCGGGTCTCCTCGGTTTGTCTTCTGCATCGCCTCTGCTAGAGAGGCCGAACAAGGCCGCCATAGGGCGGCGCAAGCCCATTCTGTCGCCGAAACACGGTTAAGGGTCCGTGAAGCCATCGGCCTTCGCGTCCGGCGCCGGGGCGAACGGAGGACCCGGTGCCGAACAGGAAGAGACCGCTCGTCGTCGTCACCCGCCGCCTGCCCGACGCGGTCGAGACGCGCATGCGCGAGCTGTTCGAGACCCGGCTCAACCTCACCGACAAGCCGATGAGCCAGGGCGAGCTGGTCGAGGCGGTGAAGGCCGCCGACGTGCTCGTGCCGACGGTCACCGACGAGATCGACGCGGCGGTGCTGGCCCAGGCCGGGCCGAACCTCAAGCTCGTCGCCAATTTCGGCAACGGCGTCGACAACATCGACGTGCAGGTGGCCCTGTCCCGGGGCATCACCGTCACCAACACCCCCGGGGTGCTCACCGACGACACCGCCGACATGACCATCGCCCTGATCCTCGCCGTGGCGCGCCGGGTCACCGAGGGCGCCAAGGTGATCCCGGAGGGCGAATGGGCCGGCTGGTCGCCGACCTGGATGCTCGGCCACCGCATCACCGGCAAGCGCCTCGGCATCGTCGGCATGGGCCGCATCGGCCAGGCGCTGGCCCGGCGGGCCAAGGCCTTCGGCCTCGCCATCCACTACCACAACCGGCGCCGGGTGCCGCCGAAGATCGAGGACGAGCTCGAGGCGACCTACTGGGAATCCCTCGACCAGATGCTCGCCCGCATGGACATCGTCTCGGTCAACTGCCCGCACACGCCGGCGACCTACCACCTCCTGTCGGCGCGCCGCCTCAAGCTGATGCGCCCGGACGCCATCGTGGTGAACACCGCCCGCGGCGAGATCATCGACGAGACGGCGCTCGCCCGCCAGATCGAATCGGGCGGGCTCCTCGGCGCCGGCCTCGACGTGTTCGAGCACGAGCCGGCGGTGAACCCGCGCCTCCTCAAGCTCGCCAAGAGCGGCAAGGTCGTGCTCCTGCCGCACATGGCCTCGGCGACGAACGAGTCCCGCCTCGACATGGGTGAGAAGGTCATCGTCAACATCCGCGCCTTCATGGACGGCCACCGCCCCCCCGACCGGGTCCTCCCGAGCATGCTGTAGGGGCACCGGATCGGGCTCCCCTTTCCCCGCTCGCGGGGAGAGGGTCAGGGTGAGGGGTCGGGGGAGCAGGCGCGCCCTCTCCGGCGACGCTCCGCTCCTCACCCTGTCGGCGCTGCAGCGCCCGGTGGGGCGTGATCCTTCTCCCGGCGGGAGAAGGTGGCGCGAAGCGCCGGATGAGGGGCGGACGGTGACGGAAGGGGCTCGTCGGTGGCGCCCCCTCCGGTGCCGTTCATCCCCTTGTAACTTGAACGCGCCGTCGTCGGGTATGCTGCCCGGTGCGGTGGCGCGCGGCGGTCCGGAGCCCCTCAGGGACGCCAAGCCCGTGGGTGAGCAAGGGGCACCGCGCGTCGTTCCATCGAACCCGAACAGTCGCT
>DATLFZ010000137.1:0-4899 GCA_035540795.1 Beijerinckiaceae bacterium
GACCGAGCCCTCCCGCGTGCACCCGGCCGAGGGAACGACGGCCCGCCTGCCGTACGATCAGGCGTCGGCGGCGGACGACCTCCTGGTCCTCGCGCGCCGCTTCCAGACCCTGAAGGAGGATGCGAAGCATCACTCCCTCCGGCATCTGGCCCTGTTGCGGCGCGCCATCCTCGCGCTCGACGCGCGCCTCGATCTCGGGGGACGCGCGTTCTTCCTGACCCTCGACGAGGTGGCCGGCCTCGAACACGCGCCGGTCGGCGAGATGCACGCCCTCGCCGAGGCCCGGAGCGGATCCCGCGCCCGCCTCCTCGCCCTCGCGCCGCCGCCCGCGGTGCTGACCGCGCGCGACCTCGAACGCATGGCCGCCGGCGTCGCTGCGCCGGCGGGGGAGGGCGCCGAGGTCATCGGCGGCACGCGGGTCTCCGGCACGCGCCCCGTTCGCGGCCGGGCCCGGGTGATGTCCGACCGGGAGGCGGAGATCGGGGCGCCGATCCCCGACTTCCGCGAGGGCGACATCGTCGTCGCGGCGATGATCCATCCCGCCTGGCTGCCCTACTTCCGGCAGGCGGGCGGCTTCGTCGCGCGGATCGGGGGATGGCTCAGCCACACCGCGATCCTCGCCCGCGAGCACGACGTGGCGATGGTCGTGAACACGGCCGGCATCGAGGCGATCGCGACCGGGGACCTTCTCCAGATCGAATCCTGCGGCAGGATCGACGTGCTCGAGCGACCCCGCGCCCGGAGCGCCATCGCGGCGTAGCGTCGGCATGCGGCGCCGGTACGGCGTCCGACCCCTCTCCCCGCCTCGCGGGGAGAGGGCCTGGGTGAGGGGCCGGGTGAGTAGGCGCGGTCTCCGGCGAGGCCCCTCCCCTCACCCGGTCGCGCCTGCCGGCGCGACTCGACCTCTCCCCAAGACCGGCTTGCGGGCGGCGGTCGACGGCTTCGCCGACCGGCGATGGTTCGGGCTGCACGCGGAGCGCCAGCGCCGGCGGCGCGCCCGGCTTCTCGCCCTCCACGGCGAACGCGCCTGAGCCGGCCGCGTCGGCGGCGATCCCTACAGTTCCGACCGGATGGCCCTCAGGAGCCGCAGGCGCAGGCCGCCGTCGTTGCCGGTGAGCGCGATCACGAAGCGCACGCGCCCGTGCTTTCGCGTGTCGGCGTAGCCGGCGAGGGTGCGGACGCCGGAAAAGGTGCCGGTCTTGTAGAGCGCGCCGTCGCCCCCGCGCAGCAGGGCCGCGTGCGGCTCGAACAGGTGCAGGAGGCGCGCGAGGCCCCGGGCCGTGAAGCGGTTGCCGCGGCTGATGCCCGACCCTTCCTCAAGCCGGATCGCGCCGGCGAGGCCGTGCGCGGCGAGCGTCTCGTTCGCCACCCGGAGCGACTTCTCGAGGCTGACGGGTCCGCCGAGGCGCCGGCCGCCGATCTCCAGGAAGACCTGGTTGGCGATGTAGTTGTTCGACCCGGCGAGCATCTCCGCCACGACCCTGGACAGCGGGCGCGACTGGCGGTGGACGTAAATGGGCTCCAGCCCCGCGGGCACGGCGCCGATCGAGACCTTGCCCTTCACGCTGCCGCCCGCCCGCGCGACGAACGCCCCGATCAGCTCGCCCGCATAACGCAGGCCCACCTCCGGGTCCTTGGCGAGGCTGATCCGGCCGCGGCCCCGCGGGCCACGGGCCGAGAACTGCTCGACGGCGAGGGGCGTGATCGGCGTCTGCGCCTCGGCGGAGCGGACCGTCTTTCCCTTGCGCACCGCGTGAACGGTGTTGAAATTCACCGCGAGCGCCGCGTTCGGCGCGTCGTAGGCCTCGCTCGTGTCCTCGATCCCGGGGATCCGGATCGCCGCCGGGTAGTAGCTCGGGTCGACCACGATTCCGGTCACCGGCTGCCTTCCGATCGCGCCGACCAGCGCCGCGGCGAGATCGGCGAGCTCTTCGGAGATCAGGAACGGATCGCCGCCGCCGCGGACGTAGAGCACCCGGTCCTCGTCGAGGAAGAAGCGGGTCTCGAAGCGGTAGTCGGGGCCAAGAACCTCCAGCGCCAGCCAGGCGGTCACGACCTTGGCGACCGAGGCCGGCACGAACGGCCTGTCGGCGTTCCGGGCGACGAGCTCGTCCCCCTTCCCGTCGACGACGAGCACCAGCCCCGAGGGCGCGAGCGCCGCCACCCTATCCTTCGCGCCGGAAAGAGCCTGCGCCGGCAGCATCAGGACGCAGGCGAGGACGATCAGGGCCCGCACATGAAGGCCGGCCCCCGTTCGTCTCGTGGTGCGCGGTGATCGGTTCGACATCGCCATGGCCTCGTCCGGAACGAGAGGTCTGCTGCGGAGGCGTCGGAAATGTGGCCTGGCGGTGCGCGCAGTCGACACACGGATGCAAATCCCGTCCGATTGTGTCCGCTCGCACCACGCTCTCGGTCGTGCACGCGCGGCACGTGCCGAGGCGGGTCGATGCGCTCCGGCGACCCGCTCCGCCCCGGGGGCTTCCCTGCGGGCACGGCCCGCTCCATCATGGGGTGCCGGTGGCGTCCCATGGACCTTCTCGAACGACAGGCTCCGCTAGCCATCCTCGAGCAGGCGCTCGCGGACGCCCGTGCGGGCGAGGGGCGGCTGGTCCTCGTCTCCGGCGAGGCCGGGATCGGCAAGACCTCGCTCGTGGAGCATTTCTGCACCCGGCAGAGGGGGCAGCGCACGCTCCGCGGGGCGTGCGAGGCCCTGTTCGCGCCGCGCCCGCTCGGACCGTTCCACGACATCGCCGCGCAGCTCGGCGGCCGGCTGGCTGCGGCGCTCGATGGCGGTGCGGGTCGCCCCGTCCTGTTGCCGCTGCTGCTCGACGAGATTCGGCGCGTCGGCACCGCCGTGGTCGTGGTGGAAGACGTCCATTGGGCGGACGAGGCGACGCTCGACGCGCTGAAGTTCCTCGGCCGGCGAATCCAGTCGACCTCGGCCCTGTTGATCCTGACGTATCGCGACGACGAGCTCGATCGCCGCCATCCCCTGCGCGCCGTGCTCGGCGCCGTCGCCACCGGGCGGGCGGTGCGGCGGATCGCAGTGCCGGCGCTCTCCATCGCCGCGGTGCGGCGCCTCGTCGGCGACGCGCCCCTGGACCCCGCGACGGTGCACGGCCGTACCGGCGGCAACCCCTTTTTCGTGACCGAAGTCCTGGCCGCCGGCGGGGCGGTGCCGGAGGCCGTGCGCGACATCGTGCTCGCGCGCATGGCCCGGCTCGACGAGGCCGGGCGGGACCTCCTCGAAACCGCCGCCGTGGTCGGTGCCCGCAGCGCGGCCGGTCTCCTGCGGGCCGTCCTGGGCCCCGCCGCCCGATCGGCGGAGGCCTGCATCGGTCTCGGCCTTCTGCGCAGCGAGGGCCCGTACCTCGCCTTTCGGCACGAACTCGCCCGGCAGGCGGTGCTCGCCGGCGTGGCCCCGCCCCGACTCGCCGAGCTCCATGCGCGGGTGCTCGCCGGCCTCGTCGCCACGAGGGAGTCGGACGCGGCGCTGCTCGCCCATCACGCCGACGGGGCGGGGGACGCCGAGGCGGTGCGCCGGCATGCGCCGGCCGCCGCGGGGCAGGCCTCTGCCGTCGGCTCCCACCGGGAGGCGGCCGCCCAGTATGCGCGCGCGCTCCGCTACGCCGGGCCGGACCGGGCGGAGGAGCGGGCCGGCCTGCTCGAGGGCTTCGCGGAAGCGTGCACGGTCCTCGACCGGCAGCACGAGGCGGCAGAGGCCCGGCGCGAGGCCGCGGATCTGCGCGGGCGTCTCGGCGACCGGCTGGGCGAAGGGGCCAACCTGGCGGCGCTCGCCTGGCCGCTCGTCCGGGCGGGGCGCAACGCGGAAGCCGACGCGGCGAGCCGGCATGCCATCGCCGTGCTCGAGCCGCTCGGCCCCGGCCGGGAGCTCGCCGCGGCCCTGCGGATGCAGGCCCATCTGCGGATGCTCGACCGCGACAAGGCCGCCGCCATCGCCTGGGGCCGCCGTGCCATCGCGATGGCGGAGGCGATCGGGGACGCACAGACCGTCGCCGCGGCGCATATCGTGGTCGGGACCGCCATGCTGGTGGCCGACGACCCGAGAGGACGCGCCCATCTCGACCGAAGCCTCGCCATTTCCAATGCGGAGGGCTTCGACGAGCTCGTCGCGCTCGCCTACCTCAATCTCGGCTCGGCCTACGGCGAGCAGTACCGCTTCACCGAGGCCGAGCGCTTTCTGTCCGCTGGCGCGGCCTACGCCGCCGAGCGCGACCTCGACCACGTGCTCCATTACGTGCAGGCCTGGCTCGCCCTCACGCACCTGTACCAGGGGCGCTGGTCGGAGGCGGCCGACGCGGCGCTCGCCGTGATCCACGGCTCCGAGGTGGCGGTGGTGAGCCGGATCATGGCGCTCGTCGCCCTGGGACGGGTGCGCGCACGGCGGGGCGACCCGGGGCTCGAGGTGCTCGACGAGGCGCTCGCCCTGGCGGAAGGGACCGGCACGTTGCAGCGCCTCGCGCCGGTGCGCGCGGCGCGGGCGGAGGCGGCCTTTCTCGCCGGCGACCCCGACCGGGCTGCGGTCGAGGCGGAGGCCGCCTGGGATCTCGCGGTGGCGCATCGCCATCCCTGGCACACCGGCGAGTTCGCCTTCTGGAGGTGGCCGAGGGGTTCGAACCCGCCGAACTGGGTTGCCCGGCCGTTCCTGCTGCAGATCCGAGGGGCCTGGCGGGAGGCGGCGGCGGCCTGGGACGAGCGCGGCTGCCCCTACGAGCGCGCCCGGGCGCTCGCCGACGGCGACGAGGCCGCCCGCCGCGAGGCCCTCGCCGTCTTCGATCGCCTGGGAGCGAAGGCCGCGGGCGACCTGTTGCGCCGCCGTATGCGCAGCGAGGGCGCCACCCGCGTGCCGCGCGGTCCGATCGCCGCGACGCGGGACAG
>DATLFZ010000138.1:0-6583 GCA_035540795.1 Beijerinckiaceae bacterium
CGACGGCGAGCACGCCGACGCCGCCGCCGTTGGTCAGGATGGCGAGGCGCCCGCCCTCGAACGGCGCCTGGCGGCCGAGCGTCTCGGCGGCGGCGAAGAGCTCGTCGAGGTCGTAGACCCGCAGCAGGCCGGCCCGGCGGAAGGCGGCGCCGTAGACCTCGTCGGAGCCGGCGAGCGCCCCCGTATGGGTCGCCGCCGCCGAGACGCTCGGCCGCCAGGCGCCGTTCGAGGGCGGACGCCTCGCCATCCTGACCAACGGCGGCGGCGTCGGCGTGCTCGCCGTCGACCGGCTCGTCGACCTCGGCGGCACGCTGGCGGGGGTCTCGCCCGAGACGCTGGCCGCGCTCGATTCGGTGCTGCCGCCGACCTGGTCGAAGGCGAACCCGGTCGACATCATCGGCGACGCCGACGCCTCCCGCTACGGGGCCGCCCTCGAGGCGCTGCTCGCCGATCCGGAGAACGACGCCCTCCTCGTCATGAACGTGCCGACCGCCATGGCGAGCGCCGCCGCGGCCGGCGAGGCGGTGGTCGAGGCGGTGCGCCGGCATCGCCAGGGCTACCGCCGCAAGCCGGTCTTCGCGGTCTGGCTCGGGGAGGACGAGGCGACCCGGCGCGCCTTCCAGGAGACCGGCGTCCCGTCCTACGCGACCGAGGCGGAAGCGGTGCGCGGCTTCATGCACCTCGTGCGCTACAAGGAGGCGCAGCGCCTCCTCATGGAGACGCCGGACAGCCTGCCGCAGGATTTTTCGCCCGACCTCGCCACGGCGCGGGCGATCGTCGCCGGCGTCGTGCGCGAGAAGCGCACCTGGCTCGACCCGATCGAGACGAGCCGGCTGCTGTCCGCCTACGACATCCCGAATGCCCCCGTGACCCTGGCCCGCGACCCGGACGAGGCCGCCGCCGCGGCGGCGCCGATCGTCGCCGAAGGCGGCACGGTGGCGGTGAAGATCCTGTCGCCGGACATCGTCCACAAGTCCGACATCGGCGGCGTGCGCCTCGACCTCACGAGCGAGGCGGCGGTGCGCGCCGCCGCCGCCGACATCCTCGACCGGGCGCACCGCCTCAAGCCCGGCGCCCGCCTCGCGGGGGTCACCGTCCAGCCGATGGTGCGCCGGCCGAAGGCGCGCGAGCTGATCGCCGGCCTCGCCGACGACCCGACCTTCGGCCCGGTGGTGGTGTTCGGCCGCGGCGGCACCGCCGTCGAGGTGATCAACGACAAGTCCCTCGCGCTGCCGCCCCTCGACATGAACCTCGCCCGCATCCTCATCGGGCGCACCCGGGTGTCGCGCATCCTGAAGGCCTACCGGGAGGTGCCGGCGGCGGACGAGCGCGCCATCGCGCTGGTCCTGGTGAAGCTCGCCCAGCTCGCCGCCGACCTGCCGGAGGTGCGCGAGCTCGACATCAACCCGCTGCTTGCCGACCACACCGGCGTGATCGCGGTCGACGCCCGGGTCGCGGTGGCGCCTGCGGCGCCGGACCGGCGGCGCGGCTCGGGCCATCCCCGCTTCGCCATCCGCCCCTACCCGAAGGAGTGGGAGCGGGAGATGGTGCTGCGCACCGGCCGGCGCGTCTTCGTGCGGCCTGTCCGCCCGGAGGACGAGCGCCTCTACCCGGACTTCTTCGCCCGGGTGACCGAGGAGGACCTGCGGCTGCGCTTCTTCGCGCCGATCCGCGAGTTCAGCCACGCCTTCGTCGCCCGGCTGACCCAGATCGACTATTCCCGGGCCATCGCCTTCGTGGCCCTCGATCCGGAGACGGGCGAGCTGATGGGCGTGGTCCGGCTCCACTGCGATGCCAACATGGACACCGGCGAATACGCCATCCTGATGCGCTCGGACCTGAAGGGGCTCGGCCTCGGCTGGGACCTGATGAGCCTGATGATCGACTGGGCCAAGGCCGAAGGGCTGCGGGTGGTCGAGGGTCAGGTCCTGCGCGACAACACGGTCATGCTGGACATGTGCCGCAAGCTCGGCTTCGCCGTGCGCGCCGATCCGGGCGACCACGACATCATGATCGTCACCCTGCCGATCGCGGAGCTCCGGGACGGGGGCTGAGCGCGGCCCACTCGGCGCGGACGTCCGGATCCGGCTCGTCCGCGTGCGCCACCGCGAGCCGAGCGACCTCGTCGCCCTGCAGGAGCCGACCGAGCGCCCAGACCGCCATCGCCCGCACGAGCGGCGAGGCGTCGCCGAGGAGCCGCACCGCATCCTCGGCGAGGCCGCGGTCGCCGGAATTGCCGATGGCGATCAGCACGTTGCGCACGAAGCGGTCGCGCCCGGTGCGCTTCACCGGCGTGCCGGCGAAGCGGGCCCGGAAGGCGGCATCGTCGAGGCCGGCGAGCTCGGACAGGGGCGGCGCGGCGAACTCGTCCCGCTGGACGAGCCGGGTCTCGCGGCCGGCCCGGGCGAACTTGTTCCACGGGCACACGGCGAGGCAGTCGTCGCAGCCGAAGACCCGGTTGCCGATCCCGGGCCGCAGGTCCGGCGCGATGTGGCCCTTGTGCTCGATGGTCAGGTACGAGACGCAGCGGCGGCTATCGAGGACAAAAGGAGCCGGGAAGGCGTCGGTCGGGCAGACCTCGAGGCAGCGCCGGCACGAGCCGCAGCTCTCGGGCGCCGCCTCGTCCGGCGGCAGCGCGGCCGTGGTGAAGATCGCCCCGAGGAACAGCCAGTTGCCGAAATCGCGGGAGACCAGCACCGTGTGCTTGCCCTGCCAGCCGAGCCCGGCCGCCTGGGCGAGCGGCTTCTCCATCACCGGGGCGGTGTCGACGAAGACCTTCACGTCGCCGCCGGCGCGGGCGGCGAGGAAGCCCGCCAGTTCCTTGAGCTTGCCCTTGATCACCTCGTGGTAGTCGCGGGAGCGGGCATAGACCGAGATCGTGGCCCGGTCCTTCCGGGCGAGAGTCGCCAGCGGATCGAAGGCGGGCCCGTAATTCACCCCGAGCACGAGGACGCTGCGCACCGCGCGCCACAGCGCCCGCGGGTCGGCCCGGCGCGCCGGCTCGCCGGCCATCCATTCCATCGTGCCGTGATGGCCTTCGCGCAGCCAGGCTTCGAGCCGTTCGCGCGCCTGCGGGACCGCGTCGGGCGGCGTCACGCCGAAGGCGTCGAAGCCGAGCGCGACCGCGCGCTGCGCGAGCGCCGCCTTCAGCTCGGCGGGGCTCAGAAGTCGAGGTCGGCGTAGTGCGCCGCCGGCGCCACCGCCGGGACCGTGTCGGCGAGGAGCGCGCGGAAGGACGGCCGGGACTTCACCCGGGCGTACCAGTCCCTCGCCGTCTCGTCCTCGTCCCATGGCACGTCGCCGAGATAGTCCACGCAGGACAGATGGGCCGCGGCGGCGAGGTCCGCATAGGTCAGATCGTCGCCCGCGAGCCATTTCCGGGTGCCCATCAGGTACCCGACGTATTTCAGATGGTAGCGCACGTTGCTGCGCGCCGCCCGGATGGCGTTCATGTCGGGGGAGCCGCCGCCCTGGGCGGCCGGCAGGAAGCGCTTCGCCACCTTCTCGTGCAGGAGGTAGGCGGTCACCTCCTCGTGGAACTTGACCAGGAACCAGTCGAGGAGACGGCGCACCTCGACCCGCTGCGCCGGCCCGTCCGGCAAGAGGCGGCGGGGACCGAGCGCCAGGCCGCGGGTCTCGTCGAGATACTCGGCGATGACCCCGGCGCCCGGCACCGCGAGCCCGCCCTCCTCGACGAGGGTCGGCGTGGTGCCGGCCGGGTTGAGCTCGAGATACTCGGGCCGGCGCTCCCACGGGCGCACCTCGGCGAAGTCCGGCTCCATGCCCATCTCGGCCATGGCGAGCCGCACGAACCGCGAATGCGGGCAGAGCGGATGATGGTGCAGAATCGCCATGGACGTCCCAGGCCGGAAGGGGCCCGTACGGGGGCTCGCGAGTGAGGCCGGGTGCCGGCCTCGCGTCACTCGGCGGCGGCGGGGGCCTTCTTCTTGCCCGGCTCGGCGCCGCGCTCGGCGCGCTCGGCGATGCGGGCCGACTTGCCGCGGCGGTCGCGCAGGTAATAGAGCTTCGCCCGGCGGACCTTGCCCCGGCGCACCAGCTTGATCGAGTCGATCAGCGGCGAATAGAGCGGGAACACGCGCTCGACGCCCTCGCCGTAGGAGATCTTGCGCACCGTGAAGCTCTCGTTGAGGCCGCCGCCCGAGCGGGCGATGCAGACGCCCTCGTAGGCCTGCACGCGGGTGCGCTCGCCTTCCTTGACCTTCACGTTGACGATGACGGTGTCGCCCGGTTCGAAGTCGGGCACGTCCTTGCCGAGCCGGGCGATCTCTTCCTGCTCGAGGGTCTGGATGATGTTCATGGTCGATGCTCCTGCCGGCGCGCGGTCTCGGGCGAGGCCCCGCGAGGATTTCGGCGTCCTGTTGTGAATTGGGCGGGCCTATACATCACGCCGGCCCGCCTGTCGACCGCGAAGGCGATCAGGCCACCGTCTCCGGATGGACGTGGCGCCCGTCGAGGACGAGGTCGGCGCTCCCCGCCACCTCCTCCGGCCGGGGCCGCGACGCCCGCCGCAGGTCCGGCGGCACCGCCTCGGTGAGGAGCGCGTCGAGCGCCGCCTCGAGCCCCATCGTGCGCTGCTCGGGGGATCCGAGCCGACGGACCGAGACCGTCCGCTCCGCCGCCTCCTTCTTGCCGACCACGAGAAGCGCCGGGACCTTGGCGAGGGAATGCTCCCGCACCTTGTAGGTGATCTTCTCGTTGCGCAGGTCCGCCTCGACCCGCAGGCCCGCGCGGCGGGCGGCCGCGACCACGTCCTGCGCGTAGCCGTCCGCGTCCGAGGTGATGGTCGCGACGACCGCCTGGACGGGCGAGAGCCAGAGCGGAAAGTGCCCGGCGAAATGCTCGATCAGGATGCCGATGAAGCGCTCCATCGAGCCGCAGATCGCCCGGTGGACCATGACCGGCATCTTCTTCTGGCCGTCATGGTCGACGTAGAAGGCGCCGAACCGCTCGGGCAGGTTGAAGTCGACCTGCGTCGTGCCGCACTGCCAGTCCCGGCCGATGGCGTCGCGCAGGACGTACTCGAATTTCGGCCCGTAGAAGGCCCCCTCCCCCGGGTTGAGGCTCGTGCGCACGCGCCCGCCGGACTGGGCCTCGATCGCCTTCAGGACGCGCGTCATCACGTCCTCGGCGTGGTCCCACATGGCGTCGGTGCCGACCCGCTTCTCGGGCCGGGTCGACAGCTTCACGACGATGTCCTCGAAGCCGAAATCCGCGTAGGTCGACAGGATCAGGTCGTTGATCTTCAGGCACTCGGCGGTGAGCTGGTCCTCCGTGCAGAAGATGTGGGCGTCGTCCTGCGTGAAGCCGCGCACGCGCATCAGCCCGTGCAGGGCGCCGGACGGTTCGTAGCGGTGCACGGCGCCGAACTCCGCGAGCCGCAGCGGCAGGTCGCGGTAGGATTTCAGGCCGTGCTTGAAGATCTGCACGTGACCGGGACAGTTCATCGGCTTGATGGCGAAGACGCGCTCGTCCTCGGTCATCGTCGCGAACATGTTCTCCCGGTACCAGCCCCAGTGGCCGGACGTCTCCCACAGGGCCTTGTCGAGAATTTGCGGGGCGTTGACCTCGTCGTAGTCGCCCTTGAGGCGCCGGCGCATGTAGGCGATCAGCTCCTGGAACACCGTCCAGCCCTTCGGATGCCAGAAGACGACGCCCGGCCCCTCCTCCTGGAAGTGAAAGAGGTCCATCTCGCGCCCGAGCCGGCGGTGGTCGCGCTTCTCCGCCTCCTCGAGCTGGCGCAGATAGCCGTCGAGGTCCTCCTTCGTGGCCCAGGCCGTGCCGTAGATGCGGGTCAGCATCGGGTTGCGGGAATCGCCGCGCCAGTAGGCGCCCGCGACCTTCATGAGCTTGAAGGCGTCCCCGACCTTGCCGGTCGAGGTCATGTGCGGGCCGCGGCAGAGGTCGAACCACTCCCCCTGCCGGTAGATCTTGAGGGACTCGCCCTCCGGGATGGCGTCGACGAGTTCGACCTTGAAGGCCTCCCCCTTCTCGGCGAAGACCCGCCGCGCCTCGTCCCGGCTCCAGACCTCCTTGGTAAAGGGCTTGTCGCGGGCGACGATCTCGCGCATGCGCGCCTCGATCGCCGGAAAGTCCTCCGGCGTGAACGGCTCCGGCCGGGCGAAGTCGTAGTAGAAGCCGTTCTCGATGACCGGGCCGATGGTCACCTGCGTGCCCGGAAACAGGCTCTGCACCGCCTCGGCGAGGACATGCGCGCAATCGTGCCGGATCAGCTCGAGCGCGCGCGGATCGTCCCGGGAGACGAACTCGATGCGGGCGTCCCGCTCGATCGGGTCGTCGAGGTCGGCGAGCGTGCCGTCGAGCGCCATGGCGACGGTGCGCTTCGCGAGGGATTTGGCGATGCCCTCGGCGACGGCGCGGCCGGTCGTTCCGGCCTCGTACCGTCGCTGCGCGCCGTCGGGAAAGGTCAGGGTGATCATGAGGCTCTCCTGGCTCACTCCTGCATACGAGGCAGGTAAGCGGGTGGGGATCTTTAGCCGCGAGCCGACGCGCGTAACCGATCGACCGAACCGGAGCAAGGCCGCGCCGCGGCGAAGGTCGACTC